>JANNKN010000763.1:0-9843 GCA_031396315.1 Deltaproteobacteria bacterium | reverse complement strand
CCCGGCGACCCCGAGCCCTGCGACTACGCGATCGCGGCCACGCGCACGCTGATCGAGCGCGGCCTGCCGACCTTCGGGCCACGCCCAGATTTGTGCGCCGCTCGGCTGCGCGATCGCGGCGGCCGCGCCACCGAGTGTGATCGACACGCCCCTCGGCAGTGCCTCGGCCTCGACGCGCCGGATGGCGACCGGCAACACCGGGTCGGCCGCCTCGAGAATCCCGAACTGCCCTGAGAACTTCGCCAGCGGCGGCATCTCGCCAATGCGCACGACGAGGCGCTCGGGATCGATCGCCGCGAGCGCGCGCCCGGATTCGTCGCGCACATCCGCCGGCAGCTCGAGCCGATAGCGCGCGTTCGGCACGAGCGCGCCGACGCTGCGGAAGCTGCTGCTGAAGCCGCCGCGCTCGCTGCGATCCGTATCGACGAGCGTCAGCGGCACCACGCCCGCGGCGCCGTCCACCGGCAGGAGGCGCAGCTTCGCGATCGCCGAGGCCGCGACCGGCTCGCTGAAGCTCACGCTCAGCGGCCGCAGCGGAACGCAGCCCGCCTCGGGCGCGGCGCGCTCGCAGCGGATCTCCACCGACAAGGGCGCGCGCGTCTTGAACGTGAAGCGCTGCTCCGCCGTCGTGGCGACGCCGTTCGTCGCGATCCCCGCACCCCAGACCAGCTCGATGCGCACCGCGGCGGGCAGCTTCAGCACCGGCTCGAGCACGAGATCGGTGGGCTCGGATTTGCGATAGACCGCGCGCTTCAGAATCTCGTCGCGCGCGGCGCCCGTAACAAGCCGTACTGGAATCGGCGCGAGGGTGTCCGCCGCGAGGATGCGCGCGAACTGCTCGACCATCCCGGCGTCGGGCACGGCATCGACGCGCAGCACGAAACGCTGATCCTCCGCGATCGTGCTCCAGCTCGCGTTCGGGTACGGATCGACCTCGAGCACCGCGGGCCCGCCCGTGCTGAACGAGAACGTGCGCCGCCCGCCCACTACCGCGCCGCCCACTGCCTTCAGCCCCGGCTTCAACGCGAAGCTGCAGCGCACGCCGGCCGGCAGATCCCGCGCGAAGTCGTAGGCCCACTCCGTCCCGCTCAGCCAGCGCGCGCGGCCAGGCTCGGCGCATTCGACCACGAACGCGTCCGTTGCGACGCGCGGATCTCCTAATGGCACGATCGCCGAGCTGAAACGCGCGACCACCTGGCGCACTCCCTTGGCGGTGCCTTCCGGCGAGAAGCTCTCGACGCGCGGCGCGGTTTGCGCGGCGGCGCTGAGCCCGACGAGCGAGCAGAGCGCGAACAGCGAGAGCGAACGAACGAAGCGAGTCGCGATGCGGCGCACGAGAACCCCCCAGTAACGAGCCGCGGCCAGGCTAAAGCAATTGGCGCGTGCGGCGAATCGGAAACCGGGGGAGAAGAGTGGTTCGCGGGCGATGTCCACCTGGCCCCCGCCCACCGCGTCCGCCATCGTCGCGGTTCGCGAGCCCGCCCGAGGTCCCCATGCCGCAGCTTCACGCTCCCGAGCCCGAGCCGTCCTGGCACGGCGTCGAACCTTCGAAGCCCGACGCCGAGCGCTGGGACGATCCGTTCCCGTCGCTCGCCTGGTTCCGCAAGCACGCGCCGGTGAATCACACACCCGCGGAGCTGTGGCGGCTGTATCGCTACGCCGATTGCGTGCGCGTGCTACGCGAGTTGCCGTGCGGTGTGCGGCGCAGCGATGGCAGCGCGCCCGGCAACGCGATGGGCGGCACGAGCGGCGATGCCGGCGGGCAGTTCATGCTGCAGCAGGATCCGCCGAACCACACGCGGCTGCGCAAGCTCGTCGCGAAGGCGTTCACGCCGCGTGCCGCAGAGAAGCTGCGGCCGCGCGCGAGAGAGATCGTGCGCGAGCTATTGGACGCGGCGCTCGCGCGCGGCGAGTTCGACTTGGTCGCGGCGCTCGCGCTGCCGCTGCCGAGCCAGCTCATCTGCGAGATGCTCGGCGTGCCGTTCGCGGATCGCGAGCGCTTCACCGGCTGGACCGCCGTGGCAACGCACTTGTTGCGGGGGAGCTACCTCGTGGGCGAGGAGCGCGTGCGCGTCGAGGCGACGGTCGGCGAGTTCGCGGCCTACATCCAGGCGCTGATCGAGGAGCGTCGGAAGAGCCTCGGTGACGATCTGATCTCGACGCTGATCCGCGCCGAGGAGACCGGCGACCAGCTCTCGCCGCAAGAGCTGCTGATCCAGTCGCTCGGGCTGCTCGTCGCCGGCTTCGAGACGACCGTCGGCCTGATCGCACTCGGCGCGAAGAACCTAATCGATCACCCGGCGCAGCAGACGCGGCTGCGGCGCGAGCCCGAGCTGATTGCGAGCGCGGTCGAGGAGTGTCTGCGCTTCGAGGGCCCAATCGGGATGACGACGCGCGTGCTCCACGCCGATGCCGAGATCGGCGGCCGCGCGATCCCGAAGAACACGACGCTCTGGCTCTCGCTCTGGAGCGCGAACCGCGACCCCACGCAATTCGCTGCGCCCGACGCGTTCGACGTCGCGCGCACGCCGAACGCGCACCTCGGCTTCGGCGCCGGCACGCACCACTGCCTGGGCGCGCACCTCGCGCGCATGGAGGCGCAGGAAGCACTCGGCGCGCTGGTGTCGTGCACCCGGGAACTCTCACGCGATGGGGCGCCGCTGACGTGGGGCGCCTCGGCCTTCCGCGTACCCGGAGCGCTGCGCGTGCGGGCGGAGGCGTGAGGCGAACCTCGCTCACGGCGTCCGCGCGCGGGCCGCTCGCCCGATGAGTACGAAGCCGCACGAAGCCAAGCTGCCCGAGTTTCCAGAGGGCCTGCGGCGCGTGTTCGCGGAACGCGCGGCGGGGCGCTTGATGGGACGCGGCCATCCAATCGGCGACTACCTCGAGGCCTACAACTGGGAGCTGTTGGAGGAGCGCGACGGCTTTCTCGCGCTGCGCGTCCATCTTCCGGCGCACGTGCGCAACCCGCGCGGCGATTTGTTCGGCGGCTTCACGCCGACCTACGTAGACCTCGTCGCGCTGCTCACCTACCGCGCCGGCCATCCCCCGGACGCGCCGCGCGGCTGGCTGCACACGATGAGCATGCGCGTCGACTACTTCGAGCCGATTCGCGACGGCTTCCGCATCGAGAGCGAGGTGATCCGCAAGCGCGGACACAACGGTTGGATCGAGACGCGGTTCCTGGATGACCACGGCACGCTGCTCGCCTTCGCGCTGACGACGCTGCGCGCAACGGAGTGAAGGCGCGGGCGCGGTGCGGCGCCCGTTTGCGTCACCCGAGCGCGAGCTCGCGATCGCTGGCGATACGCACGCGCGCGCCCACGAGATCCTCGTGCGCGAAGCGCTCTGCCAGTGCGGCGTCGCTCGCGCGTGCCCACGTGCGTGCGCCGCGCGGCGCGCGGCACGCGACGGCGGCGCGCACGAGGCGTCCTTGCTCCGCGAGCACCGCGTACGCCTCGATCTCGGCTTCGCCCGCGTAGTCACCTTCGACCGCGCAGCGCGGCATCGCGCGCACCTCGTCCGCGACATCTGCGAATGCGAAGCCTCGCTCTGGCGGCGCCGCGCCGTACACGCCGGCCGCGTGCTTCGAGAACGCGCCGCCCACTGCCGTTATGAGCGCGCGCTCGGCGCCGCGCCCGCGCAGCTTCTCGACCACCGTCGCGATCGCGTGCAGCACGTAATTATTGAGCGGGCCGCCGCCGAAGGTGAGCCCGCCCGTGACGGTGAGCGCGCGCTCGAGCGGAATCCCCAAGGCTTCGGCCGTGAGCTGCACGGGCGCGGGAAAGCACGAGTAGAAGTCGAGCAGCGCGGCATCGTTCGGATCGAGCGCGGCGAGCTCGCAGGCGCGCTGCACGACCAGCGCGAGCGGCGGCTCGGCGGCGAGCGTCTCGCGCTCCGAGATCTGCCGCACTACGACCGCCTCCACGCTCGCGTGCGGGAACACCCAGCGCGATTCGGGAATGCCGAGCCGCCGCGCGCGCTCCACCGAGGTGACGATCAGCGCCGCCGCCTGATCGACGACCATGTTGGCGACGAGCAGCTTGGTGTACGGCGCAGCCACCCACGGGTTATCCGGGCCCGGCGTCGCGATCTCCTCGGCGCTCGGCGCGCGGCGAATCCACGCGTGCGGATTCTCCGCCGCGACGCGCGCGTTGTGCGCCCACAGCTCGGAGATGCGCGCGCGATGCGCGGCGACGCTCAGTCCATAGCGATGCCGCATCGCCGTCTCGAACACGGCGAAGCAAGCGGCCGGGCTCGCGAGGCCCGCTTGGCCATCGGGCCGATCGCGCCAGTCCGCGGAGGTCATGTGTACGCCGATCGTGCGATCGGGTGCTGGCCCCTCGGCGCGGCTGCGCAGTGGCGTCCCGCCCGCTCGGCGCGTGCGTCGCGCGCTGTTCTCCGCCTCGCCGCCCGCGATCAAGACGACGTCGCGCCGACCCGCGCCGATCGCGCGTGCCGCGTCCGCCACGAACTGCTGAACGGTGGTGCCACTGATTAGGCCGAGCACGCTCTCGGCCTTTGCGCCGAAGCGCTCCGCCAGCCACGCCGCCGGGTTCACATAGTCCGTGAGCCCCTGACAAATCGCGATGCCGTCGGCCTGCGCGAGCAACTCCGGCGCGCCCGCATCCTCGGCGGCAGCACGCAGCGCGTCCTCCATCAGTAGCAGCGCTTCGCGTGCTTGCGCGGGATCCGCGGCCCGCTGCACGATCTGCGCGACGCCGACGATCACCGGCGTGCGGTCAGGCACCGACGTCATTCAGGAGGCTCGTTCACCCGTGGCTCTCCGCCCGCTCAGCTTCGCCGTGCGTTCGCGCGCTGCGCCGCCGGGCGCGCGTTCACGCGCTCGAGCCACGCGACCACGTTCGGCACCGTCGCCGCGTCGAACGCCTTCAGCTTCCAGCCGAGGGTGAGCACGGCCGCGATGTTGAGATCGGCCGCCGTGAAGCCGCCGCCGAGGATGTGTTGCTTCCCGGCGAGCGCGGCGTTCAGCACAGCGAGCGGTTTCGGCAGCGCCTCTTGCGCGGCCTTCGCCTTCGCCGCGTCGCGCATGGGCTCCGGCAGCATGCGCGTATTCAGCAGATGCGCGATCACGTGCGGCTCGAGCTCGTTCGCCGTCCAAAGCGACCACTGAATCGCGCGCGACTGGTCGTCCGCCGACGCGGGCCAGAGCCCCTTGCCACCGTCGTACTTGCGCGCGAGATGGAGATTGATCGCGAGCGATTCGAACAACACGAGGCCGTCGTCGTCGAGCGCGGGTACGCGGCCGTTCGGGTTCACCGCGAGATACTCGGGCTTCTTGCTGTCGCCGCCGAAGCCGACGGGCACGAGCTCGTACGGGACACCCAGCTCTTCGAGCATCCACAGGCAGCGGCTCGCGCGCGAGGTCGGCACGCCATACAGCTTGATCATCGGCTTCTCCTTTTCGGACGCGTCCGCACGGTAAGCGGACTTCCCTCGGCTTGCGAGCGTGGCACACAAAACACCCGCGTTGCATCGCGCTAGCGTCGGCGCGTCACTCCGAGGAGATCGCCATGAAGGCCGCCGTGCTCCGCGCCTATCACCAGCCGCTCACGATCGAAGACATCCAGATCGACGACCCGGGCCCGCGCGAAGTGCGCATCCGCACCGTCGCGTGCGGCGTATGCCACAGCGACCTGCATTGCCTCGAAGGCGCGCTGCCCGTGCCGCCGCCGTGCGTACTGGGACACGAGCCCGCGGGTATCGTGCTCGCGATCGGCAGTGCCGTCACGCACGTGAAGCCTGGCGATCACGTGATCGGCTGCCTGAGCGCGTTCTGCGGCAATTGTGATTATTGCCTGCGCGGCGAGCCGAACCTGTGCGGCGGCGCGGCGACCATGCGCGCACGCGACGCGGCGCCGCGCCTGCACAAGGGCAGCGAGGTGATCTTCCAGATGGCGCACCTCTCCGCGTTCGCAGAAGAAATGCTGGTGCCCGAGACGGCGGTGGTGAAGATCAACCCCGAGATGCCGCTCGACCGCGCGGCCCTGATCGGTTGCGGCGTAACAACCGGTGTCGGCGCCGCGCTCAACACCGCGCGCATCCGCCCCGGCGATAGCTGCGCGGTGATCGGCTGTGGCGGCGTCGGCCTCAGCGCGATCCAGGGCGCGCGCATCGGCGGCGCGACGCGCATCATCGCCGTCGACACTGCGCCGTGGAAGCTCGAGCTCGCCCAGAAGCTCGGCGCGACCGAGGGCATCGACGCGTCGACGGGCGACCCGGTGGCGCAGCTGATGGCGAAAGTGCCCGGCGGCGTCGACTACGCATTCGAGTGCATCGGCACGCCCGGCACCTGCCGCCAGGCCGTAATGATGGCGCGCAAGGGCGGCGCGGCCGTGTTCGTCGGCGTCGTGCCGGCGGGCGTCGACATCTCGCTCTCCGGGCTCGACCTCGTGCTGCAAGGCAAACGCATTCTCGGCTCGATGATGGGCGGCAACCGCTTCCGCATCGACATGCCGAAATACGTCGAGTTCTACCTCGACGGCCGGCTAAAGCTCGACGAGATGATCTCTGGGCGCATCAAGCTGGACGAGATCAATCAAGCCTTCGCGGACATGAAGGCGGGCAAGGTCGCGCGCCAGGTGATCATGTTCGCGTGAGCGCGCGCCGGACCTGGCCGTAAGAGGCTGCCCGTGATCGAACTTCCCGCGGCGGGCTTCGGCCGGGGGCCGCGGAGAAGTAAAGCGGAGCAGGCCGCGCCCCTAAACCAAGGGCTCTGGAACTCCGCGCAACGGTGCACGGAAACAGACGCGCGAGCCATGAGGCGGAGCGGCCCCCGGCCAAAGCCCGCCGCGTCTTCGCGTCGATGTCCCCCTAACGCCTCACCACGAGTTGACGTGCAACACCCCATCGAGCGGCTTGCGCGGCGCCGGCTTGAAGTCCGTGCCCTTCGTGTAGCCGATCGGAATCAGCGCGCACTGCGCGACCTTCGCGAAATCGATGCCGAGAATTTTCGCAGCCTCTTCCTCGTGAAAGAGGTGCAGCGTGGTCCAGCAGGTGCCGAGCCCGCGCGCGCGCGCCGCGAGCATGAAGCTCCACACCGCCGGCAGCAGCGAGCCGAGGCTCGCGGACGCCATCATGTTGATCATCGGCCCCGCAGAGGCGTCGAGGCGCGGCGTCAGACACGGAATCAGGAACGCGGGCGCGCGCTCGAGGTTGCGCGACAAGAACTCCGCCGACGACACGACGCGATCCTGCACCGCCTTCATCGAAGGATCACCGGCGTGCACGTGGTGCGCGGCGATCGGCAGCGTCTCGTAGACGGCCCAAGCCTTCTTGTAGAGCTCGGCGAGCGCCTTCCGCTTGGCGGCGTCCGTGACGACCATGAACTGCCAGCCCTGGGCGTTCGAGCCGCTCGGCGCCTGCAGCGCGATCTCGAGGCATTCACGAATCACGCTCAGCTCGACCGGCCGATCGAAGTCGAGGCGCTTGCGCACGGCGCGCGTGGTGGTGAGCAGCTCGTCGGGCGTGAGCGGGAGCGTTTTCGTGGGCATGGGATCTCCGTTCTTTCCAGGTGAGGCGGCGCAGCGTATCGCGCTCCGATGCGCCTATCTTGCGCGCCTCCCCGATTTGGAGACTCGATGTCGCGCCGCGTTCCGACCCTCGCTCTGGCTCTGATCGTCTCCCTCTCTGCCTGCTCCGAGAATCCACCCGACCTCACCGGCCCCATCTCGGGCTGGGGCGCTTACGGCAACGATGCCGGGGGCTCGCGCTTCTCGAAGCTCACGCAGATCACGCCCGAGAACGTCGGTGAGCTCGAGCTCGCGTGGATCCACCGCTCGGGCGACGTGCTCGACGGCACGCAGAGCCTCGGCAAGAGCTCCCTGCAAGTAACGCCGATCATCGCGGCGGGCTCGCTCGTCTACTGCTCGCCCCGTAACAAGGTGTTCGCGCTCGACCCCGAAACGGGCGCAGAGCGCTGGCGCTTCGACCCCGCGGTCGACGCCTCGCAGTATTACATCATCAATTGCCGCGGCGTCTCGCAGTGGGCCGACTCGAATGCGGCGTACGCGGACGCGTGCAGTGAGCGCATCGTGATGGGCACCGTGGATGCGCGGTTGATCGCGCTCGACGCGAAGACGGGCGAGCACTGCGCGGGCTTCGGCGTGAACGGCGAAGTCGACCTGAGCGCGGGAATGGGCGACATCGACGCGGGCGAGTACGGCGTGACGTCGCCGCCCGTAATCGTGCGCGATCGCATCGTCACCGGCGCGATGGTGCTCGACGACCGGCGCGTCGACGCGCCCGGCGGCGTCGTGCGCGCGTACGACGTGCGCAGCGGCGCGCTCGCCTGGGCGTGGGACCCCGTGCTGCCCGAGCACCCGGGGCTCGCCCCGCGCGCCGAAGGCGTGCTGTATCGCCGCGGCACGACGAACGCCTGGAGCGCTCTCTCGGCGGATCCGGAACGCGGCCTCGTGTTCGTGCCGACCGGCAACACTTCGCCCGATTATTACGGGGGGCATCGCAAGGGCGCCGATCACTTCTCGAGCTCCGTGGTCGCGCTCGATGCGAACGACGGCCACGTGGTGTGGAGCTTCCAGACCGTCCACCACGACATCTGGGATTACGACGTCGCCTCGCAGCCCGTCGCCTTCGATTTCCACGGCCCGAATGGAAAGACGCCCGGCCTAATCGCTCCGACCAAGCTCGGCATGCTGTTCTTCCTGAACCGCGAGACCGGCGCGCCGCTCTTCCCGGTCGAGGAACGCCCGGTGCCGCAGGAAGGCCTCGTACCCGGCGAGTACCTCTCCGCCACGCAGCCGTTCACGACCAAGCCCGAGCCACTGCACCCGCACACGCTCACGCCCGACGACGCCTTCGGCTTCACGCCGTACGACAAGGCCGTTTGCCGGAAGAGGATCGAGTCCCTGCGGCACGACGGCATCTACACACCGCCGAGCCTCGAAGGCAGCGTCCAGTACCCGGGCATGATCGGCGGCATGAATTGGGGCAGCGTGTCGGTCGATCCGCAACGCCGCCTCGTCATCGCGAACACGCAGCGCATCGCGTCGACGATCCGGCTCGTACCGCAAGAAGAGATGGCCACGCGGTACCCGGATGGCGCACCCGCGTACGGCGTCGAGCCGCAGGCCGGCGCGCCGTACTTTTTGGAGCGCCTGCCGATGCTCTCGCCCTTCGGCGCACCCTGCAATGCGCCGCCCTGGGGCACGCTCGCCGCGATCGACACGACCACGGGCGAAAAGAAATGGGAGGTGAACCTCGGCACCACGCGCGATCTCGCACCGTGGCCGATCTGGCTGAAGCTCGGCACGCCAAATCTCGGCGGCCCGATGACGACCGCGAGCGGCCTCATCTTCATCGGCGCCACCACCGATTTCTACCTCCGCGCGTTCGCGACCGAAACCGGCAAAGAGTTATGGAAGCGCCGCCTCCCAACCGCCGCCCACGCAACGCCGATGACCTACCGCCTACGTCCAACCGGCAAGCAATACATCGTCATCGCCGCCGGCGGCCACGGCATCCTCGGCACACCCCCGAACGACGCACTAATCGCATTCGCGCTGCCGGACTAATCAATCGTCTCTCGCCTGCCCGCACCCGGCACACCAACAACGCCCCCTAACACGCGAAGCGCGCGGGAGGCGCGGCTCAACGCCGCGCCGATCCGCGCCCCCTCCCCCCAAACCCGTTCACGCAGCTCGAAGCCCAAGCACGAGCAGCCGCGGTGGGGCCGGGGGCCGCGGAGCCGAAATCAAGCACAGGCCGGCCCCGAACTCGGTGCCGCGCAACGCCCGTCGGCCACGCGTCGGCTCGACCGCCGCGCCCGACTGAGAGGGGCCGCAGCCGAGCCATTCGGCGCAG
>JANNKN010000079.1:0-2270 GCA_031396315.1 Deltaproteobacteria bacterium | reverse complement strand
CGTGCGAAGGCGGTCTGCCGCGGCGGAAACGCCGGCGCGCTCGCAGAATCGGCGGGCTCTCGCATCGCCCAGCTCAGATAGGACGCGCGCGCCGCGGGCGCTACCCATTGCACGGCGCCGTGGGCTGCGCTTTCGCGAGCGATTCCGCGCCGCTCAAGCCGTCGTTGCGTGCGGACGATAGGCGGGCCGAGGAGACTGGATGGCGAGCGCCGAATGCACCCCCCGCGTGCTCGTGGTGGACGACAGCCGTTTCCATCGCGAATTGGCCCGCGACGTGCTCGCGAGCCGGGCCGAGGTCGTGTGCTGCGACGGCGCGGCGCAGGCGCTGGCGGCGATCGAACAGGGCACCTTCGATCTCGTGCTGAGCGATCTCACGATGCCGGAGTTGTCGGGGCTCGACCTGCTCGAGCGCGTTCAGCGCCGCTTCCCCGGCTCCGAGTTCGTGATCGTGACCGCCAACGCCACCGTCGACAGCGCCGTTCACGCGCTGCGCATGGGCGCGACCGACTATTTGCAGAAGCCCGTGCGCGCGGCGGATCTGATCCTGTGCCTAGAGCGTGCGCTCGCGCGCCGCCGCCTCGTCGACGAGAACCAACGCTTGCGCGGCGAGCTCGCGCTCTACGCCGCGGCGCGCACGCTCGCCTCGACGCTCGAGCCCGACGAGGTGTTCGCGCTCGCGCTCGAGATCGCGGGCCGCGCGACGGGCAAGAAGCGCGGCTTCGCGCTCTTCCAGCGCCCCGACCTGACGGACTCGATCGGCGTGCACACCGATGGCCTCAGCGAAGTCGAGAGCGACGCGCTGCGCGGTCTCATCGCCGGCGGAAAGCGCATCGATTGGGCCGCCTACCCTGCGCTCGCGCTCGTCGACCGCGGCCCGCTGCACGAGCTGTTAGGGGCCGCCGGCATCCCCGAGGCGAATGCGCTGGTCGTGCCGCTGCGTGGGGAAGAGCGAGATGCGGGCCTGCTCTGCTTGCTCGATGCGCCGGAGCTCGAGACCGCGCTTCCACAGCTCGCGATCGTCGCCGCGCACGCCGGCGTCGCGCTGCGCAACGCCGAGCGTTACCGCCGCGCGCGGGATCGCGCGTTCGTCGACGACGCGACCGACGTCTACAACGCGCGCTATTTGCTCGAGGCGCTCGACCGCGAGGTGCGCCGCGCCGAGCGCTACGGCAACGAACTCTCGATCCTGTTCATCGACCTCGATCGCTTCAAGTTGGTGAACGACAACCACGGCCACCTCGTCGGCACCAGCGTGCTGCGTCAGCTCTCGCGCCTGCTCACACAGTCGGTGCGCCAGGTCGATACGGTCGCGCGCTACGGCGGCGACGAGTTCACGATTCTGCTCTCCGATACCGCCGAACGCGGCGCGCGCGTGATCGCCGAGCGCATCCGCAAATGGATCGCCGACTACGCCTTCGAAGCCGATGCCGGCCGGACGCTGCGGCTCACGTGCAGCGTGGGCCTCGCGACCTATCCCGCGCACGGCCGCACGCGCGAGGCGCTGCTCGATGCCGCGGACAAGGCGATGTACCGCGCGAAGTCGCAGGGCCGCAATCGCGTCGCGACCGCGAGCGAGCTCACCTGACGGAGCGGGCGAATCCGGAGCCCCCGACGGTCGGAGTGCCGTACCGGGCGGCGTTAGAATCGACGGATGGGGACGCGCAATACCACCCGGGCGAGGGCGCTGAATCTCCTGGTGGTGCCGTTGGTGCTCGGGCTCGTCTCGTGTCGCGAGCCCTATTGCGTCGGGCTCGAGGCCTCGGCCCGAGAGGAGCGTACTCAGGTCGCACTCAGAGAGTGGGTTCTCCGCAACCTCGCGGGCAGGCGAATCTCTCCCTACGAAGTGTTGCCCGATGGCGATGGCGTCGTTCCGGGAAGCAGGTGGCTCGGCGAACAGGAGCCGCGGCGCAAACGTCCGTGGCCCGCTGCGACCTACGACCCTGCGATGCTCGGCTTCGACGCGCAACGCGCGCACGTGCGGCTGATCGGCTTCGACTTTGGCGACGAGAGCGCTCGAGCTGCCATGTTCACCGAGAGGTCTCGGACCGGTGTCCTGGTGAGACTGCCGAGCAGCGAGAGCTTTGGGCTCGACCCATCGTACCCCCTGACTCCAGTCAGCGATGACATCGCGGTGCTGTGCGACACGAGCGACTGACGTCCGATCCATACGCCACTCCGACGCGCTCGCGCCCTGGGCACGCATGACAGCCCCCGCGGCTCTCTGCTAAGCCAGGCCCGTTTTCCTCCACGATTTCGCAGGCTTCGGGGGC
>JANNKN010000752.1:0-2822 GCA_031396315.1 Deltaproteobacteria bacterium | reverse complement strand
CGATGTGCCCCGGCATCACGACCGAGACCGAGACGTGCGGCGCGTTGACGCGGAAATCGTTGATGAGCGCTTCGCTGAAGCCCTTCACCGCGAACTTCGCCGAGCTGTAGGCGCTGTGTGCGCTGTTCGGCCCGAGCGATGCCCAGAAGCCGTTCACGCTGCTCGTGTTCACGAGATGGCCTTCCGGCGCGGCGACGAGCATCGGCACGAACGCGCGCGCCGTGAAGTAAACGCCGCTCCAGCAGACCGCGAAGGTCTTGTCCCACTCGCCGCGCTCGTCGAGCACGAAGCTGCCGCCGCCGCCGATGCCCGCGTTGTTGAAGACGAGGTGCACGCACTTCGTCGCGTGCTCCTTCGCAACGGCGTCGCGGAACGCGAGGACGCGCGCCTCGTCGGAGACGTCCGCGACGAAGGTCGTCACCCGCACGCTGCGATTCTCGCGCGCGCAGAGCGCCTTCGTCTGCTCCATGTTTTCGGCGGAGACGTCGCACATCGCGATGTGGCAGCCCTCCGCAGCCAGTTGTCGCGCGAGCTCGCGACCCATGCCCGTGCCGCCGCCCGTGATCACCGCGATCTTGCCGCCGAACTGCTCCATCTCGAACCTCCTATGCGCGATTTGCGAACGCGCGATCTTGCCGCGGCTCGGCCCGCTCCGCGACACTGCGAGTCCAGATTCGTTCTCGCCCCCGCCAGGAGCCCCGGCCATGCCCAGCCCCCGCAATCCCCGCTTCGTTGTTATTGGCGCCGGGATGGCGGGCGTGCTCAGCGCGATCCGCCTGCGCGAGGCGGGCTACGACGACTTCGTGATCTACGAAAAGGGCGACTCGGTCGGCGGCACCTGGCGCGAGAACACCTACCCCGGGCTCTCCTGCGACGTGCCGTCGCACATCTACAGCTACGCGTTCGAGCCGAATCCGGACTGGAGCCACCGCTTCTCGCCGGGCGCCGAGATCCGCGCCTACTTCGAGAGCGTCGCGCGCAAACACGAGGTGCTGCCGCGCATCCGTTTCAACGAAGAGGTCGACACCCTCGACTTCTCGGGGGGACGCTGGCGCATCGCGCTGAAGAGCGGGAAACGCGACGAGGCCGACGTCGTGATCGCCGCGACCGGCGTCTTGCACCACCCGATGATCCCCGAGATCGCGGGTCTCGCTTCGTTCGCCGGCGCGTGCTTCCACAGCGCGCGCTGGGACCACGCGGTACCGCTCGACGGCAAGCGCATCGGCGTGATCGGCACCGGCTCGACCGCGATCCAGATCACCGGTGCGCTGGTGCCGCGCGCCGCGAAGTTCTCTCTTTTTCAACGCACGCCGCAGTGGGTCGCGCCGCAGGAGAACCCCGCCTCCACGGAGGCCGAGCGCGAAGCGCTGCGCCGCGATCCGAGTGCACTGCGCGTGATGGCCGAGGAGATGACGCGCGTCTTCCACGAGACCTTCTCGAACGGCGTCGTCGACGCGAACTCCGAGCAGATGCGCAACCTCGAGGCGACTTGCCGCGAGCACCTCGAGAGCGCGGTGAAGGATCCTGCGCTGCGCGAGAAGCTTCGGCCTAGTTATCGAGCGGCGTGCAAGCGCCTGATCATCTCGGGCGACTTCTATCCCGCGATCCAGCAGCCGAACGCCGAGCTCGTGATCGACGCGATCGAGCGCATCGAGCCGCGCGGCGTGCGCACGAAGGACGGGCGCCTCCACGAGCTCGACGTGCTCGTGCTCGCGACCGGTTTCCGCGTGGACCGCTTCATCCGCCCGATCGCGGTGACCGGGCGCGATGGTGTGAAGCTCGACGAGATCTGGGCCGAGCGCCCGAACGCATACCTCTCGGTCTCGATTCCGGGCTTCCCGAACTTGTTCATGCTGAACGGCCCGAACGGCCCAGTCGGTAACTTCTCCCTAATCACCATCGCCGACATGCAGCTGCACTACATCCTGCAGCTCGTCGAAGAGATTCGCACCGGCCGCGCGCGCGAGGTGAGCGCGAGCGAACCGGCGATGGCGCGCTTCAGCGCCGAGTTCGACGCCGCCGCGAAGAACACGATCTGGGCGACGGGCTGCCGCAGCTGGTACCTCGACGCGCGCGGCGTGCCAGCGGTGTGGCCGTTCACGTATCAACGCTTCACCGACGAAATGGCGAAGCCGCGCATCGAGGCGTACGAGCTGCGGGCTTAGGCGGGAGTGCGAGAGCTAGCATGATCGCGCGCCGCCCGAGGAGCTCGCGATGTCGAAGATCCCGCAGTTCGTGAAGTACGCGGCCGCGTTCGAGGAGGCCGTTCGCAGCGACGACTGGCAAGCACTCGCGCCGTTCTTTCACGAGCGCACCCGCTACGACGCCGAGCTGCCCGGCGCATTCGGCGGGAGCTTCGACGGGCGCGCGGAAGTGCTCGGCTATTTCAAGCAGGTGCTCGACGGCTTCGACCGGCGCTTCGCCACGCGAGAACTCTCGCTGTGCGCGGGGCCGCGAGCCGATGGCGACTCGGTTTGGCTACGCGGCGGTGTGCGGTACACGGCGCCGGGCCGGCCGGACCTCTATTTCGAGCTCGAAGAAACACTGACCTTCGATGGCGAGGCGATCGTCCACCTCGCCGACCGCTATCAGCCGGAGGCGATTGCCGCGATCGAAGCGTACGTGCGCGAGCACGGCGCCGCGCTCGGCTTCGGCTTCAGCGTCGCGTGAGCGCGCGCCGCGCGCGGTGCATCAGCGCGCCGCGCCGCCCATCCTCTCTGCGAACGCCACGCTCATCTCGCCTAACACCTTCGCGACCGCCGGGTGCTTAGCGACGGCCTCGCCGACGCGAGCCGACTTCGGGCGGCCTTCGAGCGGGCTCG
>JANNKN010000728.1:0-1126 GCA_031396315.1 Deltaproteobacteria bacterium | reverse complement strand
CAACGCGGGGCCTGCGTCGTCCATCATCTTCGAGGAGACGTCGGTCGAGGCGATCAGGCTGTACTGAGGCGAGGTCGACGTGTACATCATGAACGACTCGTTGAAGAGCGCGGGCTCGACCGGGATGCGCCCCGAGCGGATGTGGATCATCGACGCCTGGGAAAGGGCCGCGCCAATCCGGCCGTGGAATCCCCTGATGCGCCTCGCGCAACGCGGCCGACCACTTCTCGCGGATCATCCGGAAGTACGGGTCGTCCTCGCCGATACGGCGCTCCATCTCGACGCGCAGCGCGCCGGACCGTAACAACAAGAGGTCGATCGGCAGTCCCACGGTGAGGTTGCTGCGCAGCGTCGAATCCATCGAGATCAGCGCCAGCTTCACGCCGTCTTCGAGCGCGGTCTCGTGGCTGAGCGCGCGATCGAGAATCGGCTTGCCGTATTTGTGCTCGCCGATCTGGAGGAACGGCATGTCGAAGCCGGCCTCGACGAAGTTGCCGGCGGCGTAGATCTGGAAGAGGCGCATCGGGCCGCCGGCGAGTTGTCCGCCGAGCAGGAACGACACGTCGAACGAGACGTTCTGCGCCTGCAGCGCCTCGCCGTCCACCGAGTAGACCTGGCGCACGGCGGCGCCGATCAAGTTGGCGGCGCGGAATACGCTCGGCACGGTGTGGAGCGTCTCGCGGCCGCGCTCGGATTCGAGGCCTTCCGCGAGCAGGTTCATGACGGCTTGGCTCGCCGCGAGGTTGCCCGCGGCCATGATCGCGAGCACGCGCTCGCCGGGCTCTTCGATCACGTGCAGCTTGCGAAAAGTGCGCACGTTGTCGGCGCCCGCGTTGGTGCGCGTGTCGGCCAGCATCACGAGCCCGTCGCGCAGGTTGAGTGCGACGCAGTAAGTCATCCGAGTCGCTCCCCCCGAGCTGGCGATTATTGCTGATGCTGTGTGGCTTGGATCTGCACGCGCACGTCGAGGTGCTCTTCGGCGCCCCCTTTGCGCACGCCGCGGATCGGCGCCGCCTCGGTGTAGTCGAGCCCGATGGCGACGCGCACGTGGGAGAGCGAGACGCGCTCGGCGCTCGACGGGTCGTGCGCGAGCCAGCCCGTTTCGGGGAGCCACACCGCGGCCCGG
>JANNKN010000706.1:0-9385 GCA_031396315.1 Deltaproteobacteria bacterium | reverse complement strand
ATGCGCCGCCGCCAGCCCTCCTCCGTGCGGCGTTGGCGTAGCAGGAGCAGGCCGGAGAACACGAAGAGCTGCGCCTGGAGCATTTCGAAGGCCATATCCTCGGCGAACAGCAGGTCGAGCGGCTTTGGGTTCGCAAGAAGGGGCGGGAGGTAGATCGCGGCGAGCGTCGCGACCGCCGCCGAGGTCACGACGCGACCGAAGCTGGCGAAGTCTGCAGCCCGTACCAGCGACGCCCCGGCGAGCACGAGGCCCGCGAACACGACTCCGATCCAGGCCGCCATCGCTGGCGTCGCGAACGTGAACTGGGAGACGCCTACACCCGCCGCGGCGAGACCGAATGCGATGTGGACGGCGCTGCGGCGAACGAAGCGCGGGAGCAGACGAAGCCGGAGCGTGGCGGGGCAGAGCATTGCCGCCGCGAACCCCCACGAGACGAAGCCGTTCAGCAGCAGGCCGGCGGCGATCCAGTGCGCCTTCTGGCGCGTCACCTCGAGCGGGCGGTTCGGGATCTTTGCGTGCGAGAAGTCGAACGGACCGAAGCTTCCCTGCCGATAGAGCGCGTCGAGTGCGCCGTCCACGACGAGCTTGTCGAGCGCGACCACGCCCAACATCACAGCGCCGCTTCCGACGAGCCAGTTCCGCAAGCGCGTCATCTCCGCGGACTCCACGAGAACCCCTCTGCGGCTGCCGCGCCGGGACGCGCCGGCGACCGAGCCGCGCGCGAAGGAGAGCACGGCGAACGTTCCTGAGCCAGGACGCGCCCGCTCGCTCGAAGGAGCATCCGCGCGCTGCGCTCCGAGGCGACCGCGGCTAGCTTGCGCGCCCAGCGTGGTCCCGTAGCTCAGTTGGACTAGAGCGCGAGCCTCCGAAGCTCGAGGTCGTAGGTTCGAGCCCTACCGGGATCACCAACCAGGCGCGGAGTTGTTGGGGACCGGGACCTCTGGAGGCGCTCCGTCGCGTTCAGGTGCACGGGTTGTGGTGAGGCCTTCTCCGTGTTGGCAGCCATCGGGGAGCTGACGCGAATGTCGAGCCCGGCCATCTCGACGGCGACGCGCTCGAGGATTTCATGCGCGAAGGCGTTGGAAGCGCTCCCGCGCACCCGGCCGGGCTGCTGCCGCCGGCCTGCCGTGGCGTCGATCCCGCGGCCTCACGAAGCCGATCAACGTCGACGCGCTGCGCTCTTGCTCCGCGAGTGCTCGCGGGCGACGACAGCGACATCCGACGGAGGGGGAGACAGCCGCTGCGATTCGGCGCATCCTGCGCGCCGCTCATCGCGCGCCGCCTCCTGCGGCCGCGACGCGCACGAGGAGAATTCACATGCAACGAGTTCGCGCCACGCGCCGCGAAGTGCTCGCAACGCTCGCTGCGGGAGCAGGCGCAGCTGCGTTCGCGGCACACGCGCGCGCCGACGACGCGAAGCCCTCCGCCACGAGCGCAGGGCCGACTCCAGCGTCGCACTTCGGCTTCACGAAGCTGATCGTCGGCGATCTCGACAAGAGCGCAGCGTTCTACGAGGCGACCTGCCAGCTCGTCCGGCAGACGCGCATCGACACCGAGAGCGCCGGCCGCAAGCTCTCGGAGATCCTCTACCAGCCGACCGCGCCCGGCGGCGCGATGTTCGTGCTGATCCATTATTACGACACGCCGAAGCCGACGACGGGCGAGCTCGTGCTCGGTTTCAACACGCGCGACATCGACGCGTTCGTCGCACGTGCGCAAGCCGCGGGCGGCTCGATCGAGCGAGCGCCCTACGCGATCCCGGAGATGAAGATCCAGGTCGCGTTCGTGCGCGATCTCGAGGGGCACCTGATCGAGGTCGTGCAGGAGACGGCGTAGTCAGGTGTGGAGGGAGCGCGCGCAGCGCGCGTTTCCTCGGCTAGGTCAGCACCGGCGCGCGCGTCGCGCTGAACGTGTGGCACAGCGTCGTGTCGACGAGCCAATCCGGGTCTTCGGGGTCGAACCAGCGGTCCACCTGCGACCAATGGCACGGGTGGAG
Organism: Deltaproteobacteria bacterium; assembly: GCA_031396315.1. Classification (GTDB taxonomy): domain Bacteria; phylum Myxococcota_A; class UBA9160; order UBA9160; family UBA6930; genus VGRF01. The sequence goes on along the minus strand of JANNKN010000706.1, from coordinate 7,389 downwards.
CATGTAGGGACCTGTTAGGCCGGCGAGGTCGTCGTACTCTTGCTCCCAGACGTGGGTCCAGGGACGGACGCCGCTCGCTTCCACGGCAGCCGACAGCTGAAAGGCGCGGATCGCGCGCACATGGCGCGGCATCGCTGCCGTCTCCGCGGCGAACTGCCTGAGGCGTGCCGGCGTCGGGCGCTGATTCGCGCAGAAGAGCGCGACGCGATACACGCCGCTCGCTGGCGACGCACCGCCGTGCGCGCCGCGCGCAAACGCGACGTGCTCGAAGTGCGCGATGCGCGCTCGATCGGCGAAGAGCGGGTCGACGCGGCGTCGCCATGCGTCGCTCGCGCGCGCGGTGTGGTACGCCGACTCGCTCGCGAACGAGAGACGCCAGATCAGATCTCCGCCGTTCCATACGCCCGGCAGCGTCGGCGCGACGAGCGCGCGCTCCGCAGCGATCGCATCCGCCGCTGCACGCAGCGTCCCTTCGACTTCGCCACGCACGTCGGTCGCGAGATTCGCCGCGAGCTGCACGACCCGCAGCAGACTAAACATCGGCGAGCGCTCCGAGCATCGCCGCCTCGGCGAGGATCGAGCGGCTGCGCGTCTCGATCAGCGCAGCGCACTCGCGCTGCCACCAATCGGCGATGGCAGGGTCCTGTCGTCCCGCATGCTTGAAGCGCCACGCTCCTGTCGCGCCGGGCACCGTCCACACGAACAGCAGGCGGTTCGCGCCGTCGGGCAGCCAGAAGGCGGGCGCGACGAGCTGATGCACAAGCGTCATGCCGCGCGCCTCGGCGCCCGGCACATAGCTCTCGCGGTAGGCGGCGAGAAGCTCCTCCCCGCGGCCCGGCTTCGCGAGCAGGTCGTCGACCACATAGACGAGCGGCACGGCGGGCGGCGCGTCAGCCATGGCGCACCTGAAGCACGGGCCGCGCCACGACGCGGTCGCCCGGCGCGAACTCCGTCGCGACGAGCGCCTCGCCCGGCCCCGGCATCGGAACCGCCGCCCAGCGCAGCACGTCGGCCCCGCCAAATCGGTTGATCACCATCGTTCGCATCGTCTTCGGAATCATCGCCACTCTCCGCTGGCCACGATCCCAGGATGCGATCGCTCGGGGCGCGTCGCTCGTGGCAGCTCGCGAGCGCCGTCGAGGCTGAACACTGGGAAGCCCATCAGATAGGGGAAGTGCATGCTGTGAACGACGAGGCCCGTTCGCTGCGCGGCGGGCAAGTAGGCGAGCTGGAGCGCGCTCTCCGCGAGGTAGGCGACGTCCTCCGTCGGATAGTCGCTCGGGATGTAGCGTTCCGCGCCGGGCGTGCGGATCGCCGTCGACGGCGCGACGAGGTTGACGGCGATGTCGCTGGCGAGCAGCTCGGCCGCGAGTCCCTGCGTGAAGCGGTTCAGGGCCGCCTTCGCCGCGGCGTACAACGTCGCGCCGCCGTTCTGGTCGAACTCTCCGAACGGCTTCGGCGGCGGAAGCGCCGTCACCGAACCGACATTCACGATCCAGCCCGCTCGCCGCGCGCGCATTCTCGGAATCGCGGCGCGGGACAGCGCGAACGGCACGCGGAGATAGTGATCGAGCGTAAGGTCGTAGGTGGCGTCGCTCATCTCGGCGACGGGCGCGTACTCCGCGTAGCCGGCGTTGTTGACGAGGATGTCGAGGCCACCTGCCGCCTCGCAGGCACGGGTGACCAGCGCTTCGCGCTCGTCCGCGCGCTCGAGGTCCGCACCGATCGCGACGGCCCGTCCGCCATTCGCCTCGATCGCGGCCACCGTCTCGAGCAACGTGCCCGCTTCCGCCTTCGCAGCATTCAGGCTGCGCGCGGTGACGACCACGGTCGCACCCGCGGAGGCGAAACGCTGCGCGATCGCGCGCCCGATCCCTCTACTCGCGCCGGTGACCAAGGCGATTCTTCCGTCGAGCGACGGGCCGTTGTTTCGGGACAAGTACTTCTCCTCGAGATCGCGCGGCAGGTCGTTGGCCTTCGCGTTAAGTAAGTATATACTTACTTACAATGAAAACGCGACGACGTCTCGCACGCGCTGATCGGCGCGACGCGATCCTCGAGGTGGCGACCGCATCCTTTGCGGCGTCCGGCTTCGACGGTGCGCGGACCTCGGAGATCGCGAAGGCCGCCGAGGTGTCCGAGGCGCTGCTCTACAAGCATTTCCCCTCGAAGCAGGCGCTGTATCAAGCGGTGCTCGCGCGCGTCCTCGCGGAGCAGGACGACAACTTCCGCAAGCTGCAGCTTCCCGATGCGTCCACCGCAGGGCTGGTGGCGATGCTGTGGGCCTATCTGGGTGCGTGCGTACGCAGCGAGCCCGGCTCGCGCGCGTCGGAGGCGCAGCGGCTGCTGCTGCTGAGCCTCGCGGGCGACGGCGAGCACGCGGGCCTGCTCTATCAGCGCGCGCAGCGCATCGGCGTGGCCGCGTTCCGTGCGGCGCTCGAGGCGTCGCGGCGCGAAGGCAACCTCGGCGATGTGAGGATGGATCCGCGCAACGCTTGGAACTTCATCGAACACGTCGGCTCGATGGTCAGCGCCGGTCGCCTCTCCGGCGCATCCGTCATCCCGTACTCGGGCACGCGCGCGACTCTGCTCCGTGACGCCGTGCTGTTCTGCGGCCGCGGCCTCGGGCTGAAGGACACCGCGATCGTCGCGCACTCCCCCAACGTCTCGCGGCGCAGGAAATGAGAGCCCGTGTGCGTCCGCTCTCCTCTCTCCGATTACACAACGCTCGTATGCCCCACGGCTTCGCGTCGTGGGTGGGCGTCGTCGACGCCGCGCAGTGCTGCATCGACGACGCGAGCGACTTCGTGAAGCGCCACGTGCGCTAGGGAGAACCCATGACCGCCATCATCGACATCGACTCTCACTTCGAGCCTGGGAGCGACTGGCTCGCGCCGTATCCCGACCTCGCGAAGAAGCTGCCGCCGCTCGATCCGGGTCCACTCACGGTGGACGCGATCGTCGGCGACTTGTTGCGCGGCGTGCCGCCCGAGCAGCGGCCCCCGCTCGCAGAGCTTCTGCCGCCGGGCCTGCTCACACTGTTCAGCGCTGAGAAGGCAGGCGAGAAAGAGCGCCGCTCCGAGTTCGAGAGCAAGAGCCAATTCCAGGTCGCGAATGCGGCAGCGCGCGTGAAGTGGCTGGACGAGCAGGGCATCGCCCAACAACACGTGATCTGTCTCGCGGGCATCGCCTACAACCTGTCGCTGCCAGATCGGGCGCTGCGGCAGGAGGTGATTCGCACCTGCAATCAATGGCTCGCGGACACGTGCCGCGCGAGCGGCGGGCGCCTGCGGCCCGTGACGGCGCTCGAGTACGGCGACCTCGACTTCGTCGTGTCGGAGCTGACGCGCATGCGCGCCCTCGGCAGCCGCATCTTCCTGATCCCGGCGTACCCGGTGAACGGCGTGCCGCCGAGCCATCCGAGCTGGGATCGTGTGTGGGCGGCGGCGCAGGATCTCGCGATGGCGCCGATGCTCCACACCGGCTTCGAGCGCATGAGCTTCGATCCAGGTTGGGCGAACCAAGGTGGGGACGTCACGCTGCTGCGGATGATCGGCGGCGCGCACCGTCACGTGGCGCCGATGACACTGCTGTATTCGCTCATCTACTCGGGCGCGTTCGAGCGCTTCCCGAAGCTGACACTGTTATTCGCGGAGGTCGGCACGGGTTGGCTGCCGTACGTGATGCGCGAGATCGACGATCGCGTCTCGCCGGTGGCAGAGCTGTTCGTGGGAAAATGGAAGCTCCCGCTCAAGCCGAGCGAGTACCTCGCGCGCAACGTGAAGGCGACGCCGCTGAGTGGCGGCAACGACTCGCCGCTCACGAAGATCATGGACGAGCTGCCCGACGACATGATCGTGTTCTCGTCGGACTTCCCGCACTTCGAAGGCTTCGCGAATCCGATCGGGCACTACGCCGACGCGCTCGCGTCGCTCTCCGCGCAGAAGCGCGAGCGCTTCCTCGGCGGCGCGATCGCGGATGCGTTTTGCAGGCTCGGCGATCCGCTGCTGTGAAGCGGCGCTCGCAAGCCCAACGAAATCGGAGGACAATGTGAAGGACCTGCTCACGACGCGCCGCGAGGCGCTCGCAGCGCTCGCCGGCGTGGGTGCCCTCGCCGCGGCCGGCCCAGCGCTCGCCCAAGGCGTCGCACCGCCAGATGCGACCGTTCCCGCGAACGTGCTCGGAGTTCACTTGGGCTTCACGAAGCTCGTCGTTGCCGATCTCGAGAAGTGCGCCGCGTTCTATCGCGCGGTGTTCGGGCTGCTGGAGACGGGTCGCGTCGATGCCGCGATTGCCGGCCGCAAGCTCTCGGAAGTGCTGTTCGCTCCGACGGCGCCTGGCGGCGCGACCTTCGTCCTGCTCGCGTTCCACGACGCGCCGAAGCCTGCCGGGGGCGAGGTGATCCTGGGCGCGATCACCGGCGACATCGACGCCTTCCTGGCCCGCGCGGTCTCCGCGGGCGGCTCGCTGGTCGAGGCAGCGCACGAGCTGACGGAGCTGAAGATCAAAGTGGGCTTCGTCGCGGACGTCGAAGGTCACCTGATCGAGGTCGTTCAGCAGCTCGCGTGATTCCGCGGGCATCGACTGCCGGCGGCCGTCCCGCGGGCTACCAAGGGTCGGCGGCGCCCGTGCGCCACAATCGGAGGGCGCATGTCACTCGAAGCATTTCGCGGCGGCGTCGCCGTAATCACCGGCGCGGGCAGCGGCATCGGCGAAGGGATGGCGCGCACCGCGGCCCGCGCGGGCGCGACGGTCGTGCTCGCAGACCTCGCGCTCGACCGCGCCGAGCGCGTCGCCGCCGAGCTCCGCGCCGCGGGCGGCAGCGCACACGCGCTCGCGGTCGACACCGCGGACGCGCGCTCGATCGAGCAGCTCGCGGCCAGCGTCCACGCCCGCTTCGGCGACGTGCGGCTGCTCGTCAACAACGCCGGCATCGAGACGATCGGGCTGGCGTGGGAGCTCTCGGCGGAGGCGTGGGAGCGCATCGTGCGCATCAATGTGCTCGGCCCGATCCACGGCGTGCGAGCCTTCGCGCCGCGCATGCTCGCGGCGAAGCAGCGCGCGTTCATCGCGAACGTCGCGTCGGTGGGCGCGTTCGGCATGATGCCGGTGCAGAACCCGTACGTGATGAGCAAGCACGCCGTGCTCTCGTTCACCGAGGGCCTGCGCATGGAGATGGAGCTGGTGGACGCGCCAATCTCGGTCTCGGTGATTACGCCGGGGCCCGTGGCCACGCGCATCTTTCGCGACGCGGCGATCACCGGCGAGGGCGCGGCACACCATCATCACCTGATGCAGCAGATGGTCGGCGCGGGCATGAGTGGGCTCGAGGCGGGCGAGCTCATCCTCGCGGGCATCGCGCGCGGCGACTTCTGGGTGTCGACGCACCCCGAGATGACGGCGGGCATGGCGAAGCAGCGTGCGGAGCATCTCGCGGCGCTCGCGACTCCGGTGCTCACTGCGGGTACGCGCGCGCTGCTCGAGCCGCGCAAGTAGAGAGCGCGAGAGGGAGCGGGCAATGGCAGAGTGGGATCGCGCAACCGACGTGGTGGTGGTGGGATCGGGGGGCGCTGCGCTCGTGGCGTCGACGCTCGCGTGCGATGGCGGCGCGGATCTGCTCGTGCTGGAGAAAGCCCAACAAGTGGGCGGCACGACTGCGGTCTCGGGCGGCGGCGTCTGGGTGCCCTGCAATGCGCACATGGCGAAGCTCGGCGTCGCGGACTCGCGCGACGAGGCGATCGCGTACATCCGCTCGCTCACGAAGGGTAGTGAGCCCGATGCCGCGCTGATCGACGTGTACGTCGACACGGCCGCCGAGATGATCTCCTACCTCGAGGCGCGCACGCCGCTGCGGATGTTCGCGACCGCGAACTTCACGGACTACTACTTGCCGTATGGCGCCCCCGGCGCGAAGGCGCAAGGTCGCTCGCTCGAGCCCGTGCCGTTTCCGGTGGGCAAGCAGCTCGCGGCGTGGCGGGACAAGCTCGCCAGCCGCATTGCGATGGCGACGCTCGGTGGCCACACGACGCTGGAAGAGGATTTATCAGGGAGGCCCGTCGCTGCGAGCGAGCTCGAGCGCAGGGCGCGCGAGGACATTCGCCCGAAAGGCGCAGCGCTAATCGGGGCGCTGTTCAAGGGCCTGCTCGATCGGGGCGTCGCTGTCGAGCTCGGCACGCGCGTGCGTGAGCTCGTACTCGAGAACGGCGCGGTCGCCGGCGTCGTGGCCCTTCGAGGCGAGAAGCGCGAGCGCATCGGCGCGCGGCAGGGCGTCGTGCTCGCGTGCGGCGGCTTCGAGCACAACGCCGAGCTCGTGAAGGCGCACGTCGGGTACGCACTTCACCCGCTCTCACCGCCCAATAACGTGGGCGATGGACTGCTGCTCGCGCAGCAGGCGGGCGCCGCGCTCGCAAACATGGGCTCTTATTGGGGCTCGGGCGTGATGTACGACCCGACGGTGATCGGCGACGACGGGAAGCCCGCCGCGCAGTTCGACGTGGCGCGCGGCATGCCCGGCTCGATCGTCGTGAATCAAGCCGGACGGCGCTTCGTGAACGAAGCGGTGCCCTACAACGAATTCCCGCGCGCGTTCGGCGCCTTCGACGCCGTGCAGGTCGACTACGCGAACCGCGCGCCGGCCTGGCAGCTGTTCGACCACGCGCTGAAGCAGCAGATGCCGATGCTCTCGATGAAGCCGGATGAGCCGCCGCCGGCCTGGGTGGCGTGCGCGCCGACGATCCGCGAGCTCGCGCTGCGCATCGGCGTCGACGCGGACGCGCTCTCGGCCACGCTCGCGCGCTTCAACGAGCACGCCGCACGCGGCGAGGACCCGGATTTCCGGCGACACCAGATCGGCTTCCAGCGCGTGGCGAAGCCGCGCCCGCTGGCTGCGCCGCCTTATTATGCGCTCGCGATCTGGCCTGGCGCGCTCGGCACGAACGGCGGCCCGCGCATCGACGCGGACGGCCGCGTCGCGCGCGCCGGTGGCGGCGTGATCCCCGGGCTCTACGCCGCCGGCAATACTGCCGCGAACGCCTTCGGCTGGGCCTACCCGAGCGGCGGCGGCACGCTCGGCAACGCCGTGACCTTCGCCTACCGCGCCGGCCGCCACGCAGCAAAGCAGCCGCGCCGCGCGCTCGGCGCCTGACCTTCACGAGGCGCGCACGACGCGATGCAAGAGCGAAGCCCGAGCGCCTCGATGGCGCTCGGGCTTCGCCCTCCCTCCAAAATTCGATCGGGCAACCGCCCGCCGGCTTCGGAGGCGGGGCAGTCGCGGAGGCGAGGCCAAGCGCAGGCCGCACCCGAGCCCAGAAACGCCGCCGTGCTTCTGCCTACCTCAGCGCCCCTTAACACCCGCCCATCACGCACAGCGGCCGAGCGCCGAGCCGCAGC
>JANNKN010000678.1:0-11653 GCA_031396315.1 Deltaproteobacteria bacterium | reverse complement strand
CTTCCGCCGCAACATGGACGTGTGGGGCGCGGCCGGCATCACGGGCTCGGTGTTATCAGGGCGCATCTCGTTCTGGCTCGGCACGCGCGGCCCCAGCTTCTTCATCGACACCGCTTGCTCGACGTCGCTGCTCTCGGTCCACCTCGCGTGCCAGAGCCTTTGGTCGGGCGAGACGCACACTGCGATCGCGGGCGGCGTGAACGTGTTCCTGACACCCGAGGGCATGATCGCGCTCTCGCGCGTCGGCATGATGGCGCCCGACGGCAAGATCAAGGCGTTCGACGACCGCGCGAATGGTTTCGTGCGAGCGGAAGGTGCGGGCGCCGTCGTGCTGCGCCCGCTCGCGGCCGCGCTCGCGAACGGCGATCCGATTCACGCAGTAATTAGGGGAACCGGCTTCAGCGCCGACGGGCGCGACGGCGGGCACATGATGGCGCCCGGCCGCTTCGGGCAGGGCCAAGCGATCCGCGACGCCTACGAGCGCGCGGGCATCGCGCCGAGCGCGGTGCATTTCGTCGAGGCGCACGGCACCGGCACCGTGGTCGGCGATCCGGTGGAGGTACGCGCGCTCGCGGACGTAATGGGTCCCGGCCGCGCGCAGGATCGACCGCTGCTGATCTCGTCGGTGAAGGCGAACATCGGCCACGCCGAGACGGCCTCGGGCATCGCCGGTCTGATCAAGGCGACGCTCGCCGTTGAGCACCGCGAGCTGCCGCCGCAGCTGAACTTCGAGACGCCGAGCACGAAGATTCCGTGGGACGAGCTGCCCGTGCGCGTGCAGAAGACGCTGGCGCCGTGGCCCTACCCGGAGCGCGCGCTCGCGGGCGTGAACTCGTTCGGCATCAGCGGCACCAACGCGCATGTCGTGCTCGAACAGGCGCCGGAGCCGCCCGCGCTCGCGAACGACGACGGACGCGCGCGGCTCGTGACGCTGACTGCGCACACCGATCGCGCGCTGATCGAGCTGGCGGACGCGGTGCGTGAAGACGCCGCGCTCGAAAGCGGGCCGGCGCTGCGCGACATCGCCTACACGCATGCGCGGCGCCGGACGCTGCGCGGGCATCGCCTCGCGCTCGTCGCGCGCGATCGCGCCGAGCTCGCGAGCGAGCTGGCGAGCTTCCTCTCGGGCGCTCCGTCCCCAACGACGGCCACGGGCATCGCGAGCGGCAAGCCGCCGGGTGTCGTGTTCGCGTTCTCGGGCCACGGCACGCACTGGGCAGGCATGGGCAAGGCGCTGCTCGCGCGCGAGCCGGTGTTCGCCGCGGCCGTCGACGCGTGGGATCGCGAGCTGCGTGCACACGCGAGCGGGTCGCTGCGCGACCTGCTCGAGCAGGCCGTCGACGGCGACGAGCTCGACCGCATCGACGTGCTCCAGCCCGCCCTGACGGGCATCGCGATCGCGCTCGCGCGCCAATGGGAAAGCTGGGGCGTCCGGCCTGCCGCGGTGATCGGCCACTCGAGCGGCGAGATCGCAGCCGCGCACATCGCCGGCTGCCTCTCGCTCGCGGACGCCGCGCTGCTTGCGTGCGCACGCGGCGCCGTGGTGCGAGAGCTCGCGCCCGCGGGCGCGATGGCGCTCGTGGCGCTGCCCGCGGAAGCCGTGGCCGACGAGCTCGCGCGCGTCGGCAATCGCGCGTCGGTCGCGGGCTCGAACAGTCCGACGATGACGGTGCTCTCGGGCGACATCGATGCGATCGAGTCCATCGTCGCGGCCTTCACCGCGCGCAATGTCTTCGCGCGCAAGCTGCGCGTCGAGTTCGCGTCCCACGGCCCGCACATGGACGCACTCGCGCCCGAGCTCGCGCGCCGCGTAGCCAGCGTCGCGCCGAGCGCGAGCCGCGTGCCGTTCTTCTCGACTGTGACTCCCGGCGTGATCGAAGGCGCAGCGCTCGACGCCGGTTATTGGGGCGAAAATCTTCGCCAGCCGGTGCGCTTCGCCGAAGCCGCAGCAATGGCCATCGGCGCGGGGCACACGACCTATCTCGAGATCGGTCCGAATCCGGTGCTCAAGCTCGCACTCGAGGAGATCGGGCGCGCCGCGAAGCAGCGCGTCAGCGTCGCCGTCTCGCTGCGACGCGATGGAGACGATCCCGCGGAGATGCTCGCGTCGCTCGGTGCGCTGTTCTGCGCCGGCGCGAGCGTCGATTTCGCGGCGCTGCATCCGGAAGGCCGCGTCGTCGCGACGCCGCTCTATCCATTCCAGCGTGAGGAATACTGGTTCGGCGCGAAACGCGGGATCGAAGGCAAGCGCAGCGCCCACCCGTTCGCCGGCATGCTCGGCGCGAACGCCACAGAGCTCGATGCCGCGCACGGCGCCGAGCGCTTCTGGCAGATCGACCTGTTCCGCGACGCGCTCGGCGGCGAGCTGAAGCGAGACGGCGAGATCGTGCTGCCGCCTGCGGAGCTGCTCGCTACTGCGATCGGTCTCGGAGCGCGGCTCTGGCCGGGCGAGCCGACCGTGCTCGAGCGCTTCGAGCTCGCGGCTCCCGTAACACTTCCGAAGAACGGCGCGCGCACGCTCCAGCTCGCGGTCGAGCCGCGCGCGAGTGAGGCGGAGCTGCGCTTCGCGAGCCGCGTCGCAGGCGGCCGCAGCGCGTTTGCGCCGAACGCAGCTTGCAACATCGCGCGCACGAATCCGCAGCCGCAGCGCGCGGCCGACCTCGACGCGATCCGCTCGCGCTGCACCTCGCCCGAAGCGCGCGATGCGTTCTACGCGGTGCTCGATGCGAGCGGCCTCGCGATTCCGAAAGAGCGTCGCGCGCTCCGCGAAGTCGGCTTCGGTGCGCGCGAGGCGCTCGCGAAGCTTGCCTACGCCGCTCCCCTCGCGCACAACGAGGCGGTGCCCGCGGCGCTGCTCGATGCCGCGCTCCAGCTGCTCGCGCGCCTCGCGGAACGCAGCGCGGGAGACGCGCTCGCGCGCTTCGAGCTGGTGCGCGTCGAGTCGCTCGCGCTCGGCAGCGCCGCCGCGAGCGGCGAGCTGTTCGCACACGCACAGCTCGCCCCTGATGAGTCGTCCGGGGACGTCGCGCTACTCGACGCGCGCGGCGCGCTCGTTGCTCAGTTCCGAGGCGTCGCGCTCGCGCGCAGCGCCAAGCCGGTGAAGGCGGACGCCGGTCCGTGGCTCTACGAGGTCGCGTGGCGCCCGGTCGCCGACGCGAACGCGGACGAGCCGCAGCGCGCGAAACGCGACGGCGTCCTGTCTGCGCCGCGGCTCGTGCCGCTCGCACTGCCGGCGAGCGCGGTGCGGCGCGAGCCGGCACGCGAGCGCAGCTTCGCAGCGGAAGCGGCGGAGCCGACGCGCCTCGCGGGCGCGCTGCTGCGCGAAGCCGAGCACGGCGAGCCGAGCGCCGGCGAAGTCGCGATCGAAGTGAAGGCGGCAGGCCTGTCGTTCCTGGACGTGCTGCAAACATTCGGTCTCGAACGCGCGGCGATGCCGCGCGCGCTCGGTTGCGAGCTTGCGGGCGTCGTCGCCGCGGTCGGTCGCGGTGTTTCGGGGCTCGCGATCGGTGACGAAGTATTCGGCTTCGCGCGCGGCGCGCTCGCCTCGCGAGTGATTACGGACGCCACGCTGCTAGTGCGCAAGCCGGCGGGCATCAGCTTCGAGCGCGCCGCAGCGCTGCCGCTAGCGCGCGCCGTCGCGCACTACGCGCTGCTCGGCATCGCTCGCGTGCGCGCGGGCGAGCGCGTGCTCGTTCACTCCGCGGGCGGAGCGATCGGTCACGCGGCGGTCGCACTCGCGTGTCGGCTCGGCGCCGAAGTCGTGGCCAGCGCGGGCAGCGAACGCAAGCGCGCGAGCCTGCGCGCGCTCGGCGCAGAGGAGGTCGCGGATTCGCGCGCGCCGCGGCTCGCGGACGACGCGCTCGCACTCACGGACGGGCGCGGCTTCGACGTCGCTTTCGATCTAGCCGGCGACGGCGCGCCGCTCGCCGCGCTGGCTCAGCGGGGGCGTTACGTCGCGATCGATCGCAGCGGCGATACGGCGCAGAGCGCGCTGCGTGCACCGCACGGAAACTTTTCGCTGCACTCACTCGATCCGATCGGCCTGCTCGAGTCTAAGCCCGAAGAGCTCGCTGCGGCCCTCCGAGATTCGCTCGCGCAGGCGGACGCCGCCGAGTTCGCCGCGACGCCCCTCACCGTGTTCCCGATCGCACAGCTCGGTCGCGCGATCCGCTTCATGGCCCAGGCGCGCCACACCGGGAAGGTCGTTCTCTCGTTCGCGCAACCTGGCGACGCGAAGATCGTGCCGCTCAGCGCGCGCGAGCGCATCGCGAGCGGTGCGGTGCTCGTGCTCGGCGACGTCGATCGCTTCCCCTCGCTCGCCCACTGGCTCGCGACGCTGAGCGCGCGCGAGATCGTGCGTGTGAGCGAAGGCGAGAACCTCGATGCGGTGAGCGCGAAGCTGAGCGCGCCGCTGCGCGCGGTGGTGTTCGCGCCGGCTGCCGAGAATACGCCCGTGGCGCTCGCTCGCGCGCGCGAGCTCGTTGCGCTCTCGAGCGAGCACGGCGCGGCGCTCACCTGGCTCGTCTCCGATGCGAGCGCAGTGATTACGCCCAGTGCGAACCTCGAGGCTGCCAAGATCGCCACCGCGCTCGCGGACCTCGCGCGCGCGCGCCGCGCGCAAGGCGAGCCGGTGACTGCGCTCAGCCTCGGCCTAGCAGTGGAGCTCAGCCCGGGCGCTGCCGAGCAGCTCACGCGCATCGCCGATGCAGAGATCGCAGCGTGCGTGCTGCACGCGAGCGCACCGAACGCATGGGACGCCGCGAGCTCGCCGCTGCTGCGCGAGCTCGGCGCCGCGAACGCGAGCACCGCCTCGAAGCTCGCGAGCGCATCGCCCGAGGAGCGCCGCGCGAGACTGCACGAAATCGTCGGCGCCGCGCTCGCGGTCGTGCTGCGCCTCAGCGCTGCCGCACGCTCGCGCATCGACTGGCATCGCCCGCTCGCCGAGCTCGGCCTCGACTCGCTGATGGGCGTCGAGCTGCACACGCGCATCGAAGAAGCCGCAGGCCTCGAAATTCCGCCTGCCGTGCTGTTCGCCGAGCCTGACCTCGAAGCCGTCGTCGAGCGCCTCGCCGCCTCGATCGGCGGCGCCTAGGAGCTCTCATGGATCTTCGCTTGGGTACGACCGACGGCATCGAGCTCGCGGCCACCGATCTGCGGGGCGAAGGCTCGCCGGTCGTCTTCGTGCACGGCTTCTCGAACGATCGCTTCGTCTGGGAAGACGCCGCGCGCGCACTGCCCGATTCGTTCCGCCCGATTTGTTACGACCTGCGCGGCCACGGCGACTCCGCCTGGTCGGTCGAGTGTCGCTACCACCTGTTCGATCACGCGCGCGACCTCGCCGAGATCTTCGACGCGCTCGGCCTCGAGCAGGCGTTCGTCGTCGGCCACTCGCTCGGCGGAAACATCGCTGCGCTGTTTGCCTCGCGTCACCCCGAGCGCGTGCGCGCGCTCGCGCTCGTCGACACCGGGCCCGCACTCGGCGCAGAGGCTTGGCGGCGCGCGTCCGGCGACGTGAGCGAGCAGGCCCGCGCATACGGCGACGTCGCCGAGTACCGCAAGTTGTTGGGTCTCGCCTACCCGCTCGCCGCGGGCGGAGCGCTGGACCGCCTCGCGCGCACCAGCTTGGTGCAGCGCCGCGACGGCCGCTTCGAGCCGAAGCTCGATCCGGTGTTGCTCGAGCTGCTCGGCACCGAGGAGCAGCTGCGCGAGACCGAGGCCACGCTCTGGGATGCGCTCGCGAAGCTGCGCTGCCCGGTGCTGCTCGCGCGCGGCGAGCGCAGCGCGATGCTGCCCGAGAGCGTGGCGCGCAAGATGGTGGACGAGGTGATCGCCGACGCGCGGCTAGTGCAAATCCCGAACGCCGGCCACGCGATCGCATTCGACAACGGCCCGGCGCTGAGCGCGGAGCTCGAGCGGTTTCTGCGAGCGCACGCCTAACAGGGGCGTGCTCTTCCTTCAGCCCGCCTCCGTCTCCACCGCCTCCGGCATCGCGCGTCCGAATGCGCCCTCCGCGAGGCAGTTCTCGCGCACGCGCATCAACGTCGGCATGCGCGACAAGTCGCAGTCGTAGCGCAGCGCGTTGTAGAGCTGCGGCACGAGGCAGCAGTCGGCCAGCGTCGGTGAGTCGGCGTGACAGAAGCGGCCGGTCGCGGGCTCGCGTGCGAGTCGGGCCTCGACGTCGCGGAGCCCGTTCTCGATCCAATCTCGAACCCACGCCAGTCGCCCGGCCTCGTCGACACCCAGCTTCTCCCGCAGATAGTTCACGACGCGCGGGTTCTGCAGCGGATGCGTCTCGCACGCGATCGCGAGCGCGAGTGACCGCACGCGCGCGCGGCCCGCCGCGTCGGGAGGCAACAGCGGCGGCTCCGGGTGCGTCTCCTCGAGATACTCGAGAATCGCAAGCGATTGCGGAATCACGACGTCGCCGTCCACGAGCGTCGGCACGAGCGCCTGCGGATTCAGCGCGCGATAAGCCGCGGAGTGCTGCTGCCCGCCATCCCGCAACAAGTGCACCGGCACCCGCACGAACGGAATGCACTTCCACTCGAGCGCAATCCGCACCCGATAGCTCGCCGACGACCGCCAGTAATCGTGAAGCAGAAGCATCACGTTCCCTCCCTCTCGACTCTGAACGAATCCAGAGCGCCTCGATGGCGCTCTGGATTCGCATCTCCTCCCCTCCCGCGACGCCACGTGCCCAGGTTCCACTGCGTATCGCCGGCGCCGGGGGCGGGGCAGTCGCGGAGGCGAGGCCAAGCGCAGGCCGCACCCAAGCCAAGAAACGCCCAGGTGCGTCTGCCTACCGCCGCGCCCCATGACGCCGGGCCGTCCCGCGGAGCGGCCGAGCGCCGAGCCGCAGCGAGCTGCCCCGCCCCCGGCGCCGCCTCGGTGTTCATGTTCTCTTCAGTACGCCTCGCCGCACTTGGTCCTCTTCAATCGCGACGAACAAAGCCTTGAAGTTCCCCTCACCAAAGCCGAGGTCGCCGCGGCGCTCAATTACCTCGAAAAAGATCGGACCGATCACGTTCTCGGTGAAGATCTGCAGCAGGATGCGCGGCGTGCCGGCGGTGGTGCCGTCGACCAGGATGTTGCGCTTCGCGAGGCGCGCGGCGTCGAGGCCGTGACCGGGCATGCGCGCATCGAGCCCTTCGTAGTAAGTCGCCGGCGTCGCGAGAAAGCGAATGCCGCGTCGCGCGATCGCGTCGATCGAGGCCTCGATGTCGTTCGTGCGCAGCGCGACGTGCTGGATGCCTTCGCCGCGATACGCGTTCAGGTATTCGACGATCTGCGAGCGATCGTCCGCACTCTCGTTGATGGGAATGCGGATCTTCCCGCACGGGCTCACCATCGCGCGGCTGCGCAGTCCCGTCTGTGCGCCCTCGATCTCGAAGTAATGCTGCTCGCGAAAGCCGAACAGGCGCTCGTAGAAGTGCGCCCACTCGTTCATGCGTCCCTGGTGGACGTTGTGCGTCAGGTGATCGATCTCCAGCAGGCCGCAGTCGTTGCCATGCTCTGCGGAGTCGTCGACTTCGAGAAAGTCGACGTCGTAGATGGTCTTCGGGCCATAACGATCGACGAGGTAAATCATGCTTCCGCCAATTCCGCGGATCGCAGGGATGTGCAGCTCCATCGGGCCGATCGGATTCTCGACTTGCTCGGCGCCGAGCGACACCGCGCGCTCGAGCGCCTGCGCGGCGTCGCGCACGCGCAGCGCCATCGCGCAAATCGACGGGCCGTGCACGCGCGCGAAGGCCTGCGAGAACGAATTCGGCTCGGCGTTCAGAATGAAGTGCACGCCGCCCTGGCGGTAGAGCGTTACGTTCTTCGAGCGGTGCCTCGCGACCGCGCGAAAACCGAGCTGGCGGAACAGCACCGCGAGCTGTGCGGGATCGGGCGCGGTGTACTCGACGAACTCGAAGCCGTCGGTACCCATCGGATTGTTGGGGTCGAGTGCGCTGCGGCTCATCGTGAATCTCCTTTGCTCGAAGTGGAAGACGCCGCAAGCGTAGCGCGCAGCGAGGCGGAGTCTTCGGAGCCGAGCGAAGTCGAACGGGACGGTTCGAAGCCCAGGTAGCGGAGTCCGCGTTCGATCGGCGCCTTGGTGGCAGCATCGCCTGGCGTCTCGGCTTCGACGGCGAGCAGGTCGTCGCGCAGCATGGTCGCGAGCACGACGCCAGCGTCCTGCTTGCGCAGCGATTCGAGCAGGTTCCAGCGCAGCAGCCAGTCACCGGGATAGTGCGCGCGCAGCTCCTGCGCTATGCGCGTGAAGCTCGCCACGAGCTCGGGGGAATCGGGGTGCTCCCATGAGCGCAACGCTTCGCGGTAGAGCGCGACCAGGCCCGCGTCGCGCTCGGGCCGCACGCGCGGGGGCGGGGTGCGTTTGTCAGGGAACGCGCTCGCGGGCCAGAACGACGCATCCTCTGCGCCGGCGCGGACCGAAGCGATCTTCTCGCTGAATGCAACTACGGCGTGCCCGAGCGAGCTGGTGCGCTCGCCGAACGAGGCCCCGGCGTTCGCGATGCCGAGCGCGAGCACGCGGCCCGATCGAGTGAACGTCGTCCGCGGCTCGCCCGTGATGCGAAGGCCGCTCGCGAAACGCAAATCCCAGCGCGGGCGCTGTGCGGGCCTGATGAACCGACGGAGCGCGATCTCATCGAGCCGGGCCGCGCTCACGCCGCCAGTGAGTGAGCCGAGCGCGACCACGAGCGAGCCGTGCTCCGCCGCGTGTTCGCCGACGAGAAGTTGCTCGCCTGCGAAGCTGAGCGCCGTGCGCCCGCCGAGCGTGACGAGCGCGGGCTCGCCCGCGCTCTCATCGATCGAGTCGACGTGACCCATCGCGCGCGCGCCCGTGTCGAGCGCGAGCGTTGCGACCTCGCTGCTCGCGCGCGCCGCCGCCAGCGCGAACGCGCCGCCGAGCTGCTGCGCGAAGCGCGCCGCCACCGCGTCGAGCACTTCGCTCAGCTGCGCGAAATCGCGCGCCACGAAGAGCTGCGGCTGCGGGCGCGTGATGTCGTAGTCGACGTCGATGCACGACGCAGTGAGCGGCAGCTTGCGCACGCGCGGATCGTGGCAGGCTTCGCCTTCTCCGAGCGACGACAACAGGCCCGCTCCGAAGATTCGGTAGTCAGTCGGCGTTCCCACCAGCCCGTACTCGGCCGTCCACCAGTGCAGCCGCGAGAGCAGCGCGGCTTCGCTCGGCGGCGGCGCCGAGGCAATCAACTCCTCGAGCGCGCGCTCGGCCGCAGCACGCTGCGTCGGCGTCGCGAGCGGATCCTCCTTCACGACCGACAAGCGGTGGATGCAGTCGTGTACCGCGCGGTCGTGCGGTGAGGAGAACGCGCGCTGCCCCACTTCGCCGAAGCGCTGCAAGAACGCGCGGTACTCGGGGTCGGGGAGGATCGGCGCGTGGCCGGCGGCCTCGTGCACGATGTCGGGCGCGGGAGTGTAGGCGAGGTGCTCCTGGGTGCGAATCGCGCCGGCGATCGTGAGGATGCGCAGCGCCTGGAATTCCTGGAACGCGCGCGGAGGGATGAAGCCGTCCACGCACACCGCGCCCCAGCCGAAGCGCGCGAGGTGGGTGTCGATCTCCTCGATTCGCGGGATGCGCTCTACCGAGATTCCGCAGTCTGGAACTCCGCGCGCGTACGCGGCATGCGCAGTTTCGACGAGGCGCGCGTGGGTCTGCAACAGAATGAATCGCCAGACCGCCTGATCGATCTCGTCGTACGCGCCATAATCCTGAAACGCCACGAAGCGGCGCAGGTGGGCGGGGATGCGATCGAGCGTCTCGGTCATCGCGCGAGCAATCTACCCGTCACACCCCAGTGCGTCGGAGAAAACTCCGAGTCCGCGCGCCACCGCGTGTAGACTCCGCGCCGTTCCGCCGTGTGGGGTGATCTTGAGCGCTCCCTTCTCGATCCTCAACGAAGACGGCAGCTGCGCGCCCGCGTTCGAGCGCCTGATCTCGGACGACGATCTCGCCGCCGCGCTCGACGCCTTCGTGCTGAATCGCGTGCTCGATCGGCGCCTGTCGATGCTCCAGCGCCAAGGGCGCCTCGGCTTCTACATGACCAGCCGCGGCGAGGAGGCGACGATCCTCGGCGTCGCGATGACGCTCAACCTCGACGACCCGATCTTCCTGTCGTATCGCGAGCTCGGCTGCTTGTTATGGCGGAAGATTCCGCTGCCGCTGCTCTTCAATCAGCTGATCGGGAACAGCCAGGATCTCTGCCACGGCCGCCAGATGCCGGTGCATTACTGCTACCGCGAGTGGGGCATTCCCTCAGTGAGCAGCCCGGTCGGCACGCAGCTGCCGCACGCGACGGGCTTCGGCTACGCGGCGAAGCTGCGGCGCACCGGCCAAGTTGCCGTCGCGTTCTGCGGCGAGGGCACCGCTTCTCAGGGCGATTTCCACACCGCGCTGAACTTCGCGGGGGTGTTCAAGACGCCCTCGATCTTCGTGATCCGCAATAATGGCTACGCGATCTCGACGCCCGAATCGGTGCAGACCGCGGCCGAGAGCCTCGCCTCACGCGGCGTGGGCTATGGCGTGCCGGGGCTCCAGATCGACGGCAACGATCTGCTCGCGGTCGTGCACACGATGCGCGCTGCAGTCGAGCTTGCGCGCTCTGGCGCCGGGCCCACGTTGATCGAGGCGATGACGTATCGCGTCGGCCCGCACTCGACGGCGGACGACCCGAGCGCGTACCGCACGGACGAAGAGGCGAAGGAGTGGGAGCGCCTCGACCCGTTCGAGCGCCTGAAGCGCCACGCGAAATGGCGCGGCGCGTGGGACGACGCGCGCGAAGAGGCCTCGCGCACGGCCTGGGAAGCGCGCGTGACCGAGACGCTCGCGCTGTGTGAGAAGCATCCGCCACCGCAGCTCGAGAGCCTGTTCGAGGACGTGCTCGCGACGCCCGGCGCGCAGCTCGCCGAGCAGCGCGACGAATACCTCGCCTGGCACAGCCGACGCCCGCGCGAAAAGTTCGAGGTTCCGTGAGCCGTGGCCGAGACCGCGACGATGAACATGCTGCAAGCGCTGAACCAAGCGCTCGATCTCTACATGGAGCGCGACGAGCGCGCGTGCATCCTCGGCGAGGACGTCGGGCACTTCGGCGGCGTGTTCCGCGTGACGCAGGGGCTTCAAGAGAAGTACGGCAGCGACCGCGTGTTCGACACGCCGCTCGCGGAAGCCGGCATCGCAGGTATGGCGATCGGCATGGCGCTCGGCGGGTTGCGGCCGATCGTCGAGATTCAGTTCGCGGATTTCGTGTTCCCCGCCTTCGACCAGATCGTCAGCGAGCTCGCCAAGTACCGCTATCGCAGCGGCGTCCCGTCAAAACTGGATTTGACACGCCGCATTTTTTTGTTCGTGAAGGAAAAAAACTGTACATCACGACGATGCTTCTCGTACTTATTACTGTGGAGACGACGGATGTCGTGTTTGCCGTGGATTCGATTCCCGCGGTGTTTGGCGTAACCCGCGATCCGTTCATTGTCTACTCTTCAAATGTGTTCGCGATCCTGGGACTGCGGGCGTTGTACTTTCTGCTCGCAGGAGTGATGAATACGTTTTATTATTTGAAGTATGGCCTTTCGCTCATCCTTGTATTTGTGGGACTAAAGATGCTTGCGGAAGAATTCCTCCACATCC
>JANNKN010000609.1:0-23278 GCA_031396315.1 Deltaproteobacteria bacterium | reverse complement strand
CCGAGCGGATTCGAAGTGGGTGGGGCGCGCGAGGTCGAACTGAGCGGAAGCGCGCGTATCCTGCGCCGCGCGGGCCCTTAGCTCAGCGGTCAGAGCACCCGGCTCATAACCGGAGAGACCCTGGTTCGAATCCAGGAGGGCCCACAATCAGGTGTCTGATCCGCCGAATCCGTAACACCTGCACGACGGGATGATCCGTCTCGATAGGGATATCGGTCGTCTGGCCGCTGCAGGGCCCAAAGCGAGCGCTGCGAAGCGGGATCACGGGAGTACCACGCAGATCTCGGCGGGCGGCCTGTCGTAACCTTTGTCTTGCTGGGCGGAGGAGCCGCCCGGTGCAGCGGGGCCGCAGCGGGCCGACGGAGCGTGGCAGATGCACACCGGAGAAGGGCAGGCGGTTCCGCCGGGCGCGGGCGGCGCGCGAGAGGGCGACTTCCCGAGCCCGCTTCACGGCTGGTACGTCGTCGTCGTCCTGCTTGTTTGCTTCGTCTTCTCCTTCATGGACCGCATGGTGCTCAACCTCCTGATCGAGCCCATCAAGCGCGACCTGCACCTCACCGACACCGAGATCAGCCTGCTGCTCGGCATCGCGTTCGCGTTCTTCAATGCGACGCTCGGGCTGCCGGTGGGCTGGCTCGCGGACCGCGCCCGTCGCGTCGGCATCGTGGCGGGGGGCGTCTTTCTGTGGAGCGTCATGACGGCGCTGTGCGGCACCGCGAAGTCCTTCGCCATGCTGTTCGCCTATCGCATGGGGGTCGGAGTCGGTGAGGCGACCACCCAGCCTGCCGGCTACTCGATGATCACCGATCTCTTTCCACCGACGAAGCGCGGCTTCGCCCTGAGCATCTTCAATCTAGGAACGGCCATCGGCTCGGGCCTCGCGCTCTTCGCGGGCGCGCAAGTCATCCACGAGGTGTCCAAGTACGAGGGCCGGATCGACCTTCCGCTCGTCGGCGAGCTCTTCCCCTGGCAGCTGGTCTTCATCCTTCTGGGCCTGCCGGGCATCCCGGTCGCGATCTGGGCTGCGACGCTGCGCGAGCCGCGGCGAATGGGCGCGCTGCGCATGACGCGGGCCGAGGACGGCACGCTGGTGGCGAGTCCCGTCAGTGTGAGGGAGTTTTTCGACTACGTGAGGGCCATCGGCGTGCCCTTCGCCGCTGCCATCATCTGTTACGCGCTGATCGCGATGGGCGGCTACGGCAACAGCGCATGGCTGCCTTCCTTTTTCCAGCGCACCCATGGGTTGTCGGTGGTGGAGGTCGGTCGCTGGATGGGCGTGCTCAGCGTCAGCTTCGGCGTCGGCGGGATCGTCCTCTCGGGCTATCTCAGCGACTGGTTGATCGAGCGCGGGTACGCGCGCGGCCGCGTCGTGCTGTTGGCGCTCTCGGGCATCGGCGCTGCGCCTTTCATGCTCGGCATGGCGACCGCGCGCGATCCCCACGTCGCGCTGTGGCTGCTCGGGCCCGCCTACGTCGCGACCGCGCTCACGTCCGCCGCGTGGGCAGCGGTGATCACGGAAATCGTTCCCAACCAGATGCGGGGCCTCGCGGTCGCGCTCGCGATCCTCGTCGCCAATCTCGTCGGCATGGGACTCGGCGCGACTCTCGTGGCGGTGGTGGCCGACCAGTTCTTCGGCGGCGGCAGCGATCCGCTCGCGCTCGGCCGCTCGCTGGCCGTCGTGACGCCACTCACCTATCTGCTCTCTTCGGCCTTCGGTCTCGTCGCGGTCCTCTCGTACCCGCGCGCCCTGGACCATCTGAAGCGCTGGAGCGCCGAGAACGCCGGCACTCCGGCGGGAAGCTGATCGACTCTCGCGAGAAGCGGCGCGCTCGGCGGTTGCGCCCGAGCACTCACTCGCTCACAGATTCGGATCGACTCCGTACACGCGCGCCGCGTTGCCGTAGAAGAGCTTGCGCTGATCCGCCTCGGGGAGCTCGGCGACCGCTTCCTCGAGCTTCTTGCGCGCGCCGGGGTAGAGGCAGGTCGGATGTGGGAAGTCCGTTTCCACCATCACGTTGTCCACGCCCAGCCGTCGCACGCACGCCGCCACATCGCGGCTCTCGAACCAGAACGACGCGTAGATCTGACGGCGGAAGTACTCGGTCGGGCGCAGCGGAAGGTCGACGCCGTTCTCATCCATCTGATACTCGGCGGATTCGAGCACGAACGGCAACCAGCCGATGCCGCTCTCCACGGAGACGAAGTTCAGCGAGGGGAAGCGGTCGAGCAGTCCGCTGAAGATCAGGTTCACGATGCAGCGCGCGTTCGCGATGAACAGGATCGTCGAGCCCGCGCCGAGCTGCTGCGGCATGCCGATCCCTGGCCACACGGGGTTGCCCGTCACGCCGCCGGATCCGATGTGGAAGTTCACCGGCAGGCGGCGTTCCTGCGCCGTGGCCCAGAGCGGATCCCACGCGGTATCGGCGAGCGAGGGCAGCCCCCAGGCGTCCGGAGCGTCCATCATCGTGAAGCCGGTGAGCCCGAGCTTCTCATGGCAGCGCTCGAGCTCCCGTGCGGAGGCGCGCACGTCCCAGAACGGGAGCATCGCCTGCGGCAGCAGCCGCCCTCCCGACGCGCGCTGCAGCTCGGCGGCGGCGTCGTTGTACGCGGTGATGCAAAAGTCGCGCAGCGCGGGGTTCTCGACCTTCATGACCGACGCGCCCCCGAAGCCGAGCACGTTCGGGTAGAGAACCTGACGCGCGATGCCGAACTCGGTCAGCGCGCGAACGCGGGCCGCGGGCTCGGTGGCGGCCGCCGCCATCTCGTCGAACGTCGCCAGCGAGAAGGTGCCGACCGCCTTCGAGCCGTCGGCGCGGATCACGCAGAAGCCGGGCGGTGCGAGCTCCGTGTCGCGACCCACGATCCACAGGTCGCGGCCATCGGAGGTGCGCACGACGCGCGGCGCCGTGTCCCGCAGCGACGCCGGAGCGCGCGAAACCCACAGGTCCGGCGGCTCGGTGTAGTGCGCGTCGATGTCGATCAGGGGGAAATCCTGAATGCCCATGCGGTCCTCCTCGCGCTCGAGCCGCGCGGGTTCACCCTTTCAGATCGAGCGACACGTTTCCAGTCCGTTTTTCGATGCGCGCGCCGCGCATTGCTCAATCCGCGAACGCGGGAATCAGGTGCTTCGCCACCGTGCCCATCGCCGCGAGCACGTCCTCGTGCGCGAGGTTTGCGTACTGGAACATGCAGAGCAGGCGCGTCGCGCCGATGTCGCGATAGGCCTCCATCTTCTTCTTGCACGTCGCGACGTCGCCGATGATCACGGACGGTACGGGCAGAAGCGCCTCGTACGCTTCTTCCTTCGAGACGGGCTGGCCCGCCGCGTAGCGCCGTAACACCTGCACGACGGGGTGATCCTTCTCGATCGGGATGTCCGTCGCGACGCCGCCGCCGAGCGCGAGCGAGCGCTGTGCCGCGGGATCGTCGGGCAGGAAGTTGCCGCGGATCTGGCTGTACCAGATCTCGGGAGTCGCGTGGAACACGCGTGGCGCCGCGGCGACGTACCAGATCGCGCCGAGCGCGGCGCCGCTCGCGATCGCCTGCTTCGTGGTCTCGGCCGCGTGCACGAAGGTGAACACGCCTGCCTCGCGATTCACGAAGTGGCCCGCTGGCTGCTCCATCTCGCCGAGCCCATCGCGGTGCTCCTTCAGCAGCGCCGCCATCGGCCCGAGCTCGGTGAGCAGCGTCGTGCCGAGCGCGCCGACACCAAGGCGGCCCGCGAGCCGAAACGACTCGGGGCTCGAGCACGTCTGCCAGAGCCGCGGATGCGGCTTCTGCAGCGGCTTCGGGATCACGTTTCGCGGCGGCACCTTCAGCAGGTCCGAGTCCCACGAGAACTCCTGCTGCGTCCACATCTTCGGAATCATGCGCATCGCTTCGACGAGCTGTTGGCGCGAGGTATTAGGATCGACCTGGAACGTGTCCCACTCGCCCGCGCCCGTGCGCGCGAGCCCGAGCTCCGCGCGGCCGCCGCTGATGTGGTCGAGCATCGCCAGGCGCTCCGCGACGCGCAGCGGGTGGTTGATCTTGAACGGCGCGAGCACCCCCGCGTGGCCGAGGCGGATGCGCTTCGTGCGCGTCGCGATCCATGCGAGCAGCACCTCCGGCGCGCTGCTCCAGCTGAACTCGAGCGCGCCGTGATGCTCGACCGACCACCACGTGTCGAAGCCGAGCGCGTCCGCGTGCTCCGCCTGCGCGAGCGTCTCCGCGTACACGCGCTGCTCGTGATCCGGCAAGAACGGCGCGGCCTTCTGCGTCTCGCAGAACACGTCGAGCTTCATCGAGACACCTCGGCCGCGCCGCCTGCGGCGCGAGTCATTCGGGGAGGCAGTGCGCCGGGCTCAGTACTCCCAGCCGACCTTGAATCCGACGAGCCGCGGAGGATGGAGATTCCCCTGCTCCGGGAAGAGCTCCGAGGCGGCGCCCACCGAGAGGTTCATGATGTGGTCGTTGTCCTCGACGTTGGTCACGTACACCTCGATGTTGAACTGACCGTTGTCCGTCGGCGGCGAATCAAACCTCGCACGGAGGTTCCACTGGTCCCACGCGGGCGAGCGATCGCGGTCCAGTTCGTAGGGCCGGAAGAAGGCCTCGCTCTGGTAGTGCCAGTCGACGCGCGGGGTGAGCGTCCAGCTTCCGAGCTCGAGCGCGTACTGCGCGCCGAGGCCGAGCGACCACTCAGGCGTGCGGTTCAAGCGGTTTCCGCTCTGGTCCGTGGTGGTGGCACCACCGAGGCCTGCCGGCACCGGATCGGCGCTCGTGTACGAGCTGTACTCGGCGTGATTCCACGCCAGCGTGCTGTCGAGCTGGAGGCCGTCGAAGGGCACGGCCGCTAGCTCCAGCTCGATTCCGCCCACCTTGGCCGTCGCGGCGTTCTCGATGAGCGCTCCGAATCCGGTCAGGATGAACACCTGGAGGTCGTCGTAGTCGTTGTAGTACGCGGCGACGTTCGCCTGGAGGCGGTCCTCGAACCAGCGCGTCTTCGCGCCGATCTCGTACGCCCAGATGTCCTCGGGGTCGTAGATGTTGTCGCGCGCGGGGTTGCTCCCGAGGGAGCCTCCGCTCTTGTAGCCCTTGGCGGCCGACCCATAGAGCATCAACGAGTCCGTGGGCCGGTACTCGACGACGAAGCGACCGGTCAATCGATCCCAGTTGTCGCCCTGAGGGTCGGACACGAACGGGGCGAAGGCACCCGGCGGACACGGACAAGGGGGGAAGCCCAAGGCGGTGAACGAGAAGAGGCTCGCCTTGCTCTTCTCGTCGCTCGAGTAGCGCAGGCCCAATCGGAACGTGACCGGGTCGAGATCGATGGAGCCCTCCGCGAAGCCCGCGTACGACTTCGACTCGAACTCGCCGTTGCTGTCGAAGCGGAACGGGAAGACGGCGGGGTTCACGTCGTTGAACAAGAAGTCGATCGACGCAGTCTCACTGAAAGCGAAGAAGCCGACGATCCAGTTGAAGCTCGAGTCACCGGCGGAAGAGAGCTGGATCTCGCCCGTCCACTGCTCGGTCGGCTCCGTCCACGCCGTAAAGCTCCACGGCTGCTCGCTGAAGTCGTTGTCAGCGACCTGAGTCCACACGTTCTCGTTGTACGAGACGAACGCGCTGAGCCGCAGCGGCCCGAGGACGCCCAACGCCAAGTCCTGCTCGAGGCCGAGCCTGAAGTACTTCGACTCCATGTCGAGCTCGGTGTCGATGTCCTGGCGGATCTTGCGCTTGTTGCTCGAGAACGGGAACGGGCTCGATACGGCCGTGTTGGAGTCGTTGCGATATTGGCCCGCCGCGCCGTCGTCCCAGTGGTACTGCATGGTAAAC
Source organism: Deltaproteobacteria bacterium (assembly GCA_031396315.1). GTDB lineage: Bacteria > Myxococcota_A > UBA9160 > UBA9160 > UBA6930 > VGRF01. The sequence goes on along the minus strand of JANNKN010000609.1, from coordinate 17,461 downwards.
AGCACTTCGGTGCCCTCTCTGGGCTGCAACAGAATGTGCGTGCGGACCGCCCAGACGTCCTGCTCGTCGATGTCGTTGCACTTCCCGTCGAGGCAGAACGAGTCGTCCGCGACGTTCTCCAAGAAGCCGTCGTGGCTCTCGCGGATGGCGGCGACGCGGAACTTGAGCCAATCCGTGATCGGCCCACCGCCGGCGAACCGCGCGCGGATCGAGCTGTAGTTCCCGTATGAGAAATCGGCGAGCGCGTCCCACTCGTCCGTCGGCTTCTTCGAGACGACGTTGATCGAGCCGCCGGTCGCGTTGCGGCCGTAGAGGGTTCCCTGAGGTCCGCGGAGGACTTCGATGCGCTCGGCGTCGAAGAGCTGCGCGGCGGCAGCGGTCGGACGGCCTAAGTACACGCCGTCGAAGTGATATGCGACGCCGGGGTCGCCGCCGCTCGTCACGTTCTCGTTGCCGACGCCGCGGATCGCGATCTGCGTGATCGGCGAGTTTCCGCCGCCCTCGGTGTAGAAGAATCCCGGCACGAGGCGGTGGAGGTCCGCGGCGCTGCCGATTCCGAGGCGCGTGATCGCGGCTTCGTCGAAGGCCGAGATCGAGACAGCAGTGTCCTGCACCGTGCTCTCTCGCCGCTCGGCGGTAATCGTGATCTGCTCGATCCCCTCGGAAGCCTGCGGCGCAGGCGCAGGCGCAGGTGCGGGCGTCTGAGCGAACGAAGCAAGAGGCATCAGCGCTAGGCACACGGCGAACGAGAGCGTGCAAAGGCGAGCGGGCATCGGTTCCTCCTCGGGATCGCAGGCGCGCGATCCAAGACGGTTGTCTTATTTACCGCGCTCGGGTGCCGGGCCGCAAGCGGGCCAGCGTTGACGCGGAGTTCCGCGCGTCGTAGATGCTCCCGCATGCCGAAGATCGTCGATCACGCAGCGAGCCGCGCCGAGTTCGCCGAGGCCGTGTGGCGCGCGGTGGTCGAACTCGGCATCGAGAACACCACGGTTCGCACCGTCGCCGTGTACGCAGGTTGGTCAGTCGGCCGCCTCGCGCATTACTTCTCCTCGAAGGACGATTTGCTCGAGGAGGCGATGGCCTACATCGGCGGCGACATGCAGCGCCGCTTCGAGCGGCGGCTGAGCGGGCTGCGAGGGCTCGCCGCGCTGCGCGCGGTGCTCGGCGAGGTCACGCCCACGACGAAGCGCGCGCGCGAGGAGTGGATCTTCTGGATTGCGTTCTGGGGCCGCGCAACGCGTACTCCGAGGCTTGCCACCGCACAGCGCAGAAGACACGCCGGCTTTCGGCGCACGCTCGTGCGCTGCCTCGAGCAGGCGCGTGCGGACGGCGAGCTCGATGCGCGGCTCGACCTCGAGCGCGAAGCCGTAGGCATCGCCGCGCTCGCGTGGGGCATCGGCGTGCTCGCGACCTTCGAGCCGCGCGCGCTGGGCCGCGCGAACATCGATCGCGAACTCGACGCGCGCGTGGCGCGGCTGCGCAAAGCATGAACGGGGGAGAACTGTCGTGAAGAAGCGTATCTGGCTGGCCGCCTTGGTTGTTGGGTTCGGTTGCGGAGTTCCGCTCGGGCCGATCTCGGGCGGCGCGCTCTCGGGAGAAGTGACGCCCGCGCCCGCCGACTGGGCATTCGCCAATGGCATCGAGCGGGTTCAGCTGGAGACGAATCCGGCGGCGCCGCACTCAGTGAACACCTGGATCGGATCGAACGCCGGTGAGCTCTACCTCCCGACCTCGATGATTCGCGGGCCAAAGCTACCCACCGAGCGCGAGTGGTTGCGCAACGCCGTGGCGGACGAGCGCGTTCGGCTGCGCATTGGCGACGCGGTGTATGAACTGCGCGCCGAGCGCGTCATCGACGAGACGGAGGCTCTGGCGGCACGCACCGAGCTCGAGAAGAAGCACGAACTCGGCGCCGACGACGTGGACCCCGCACGCGAGATCTGGATCTTCCGCCTCGCGTCGCGCTGAGCAAGCGGCGCTTCGCCGCGCGCGGCGAGCCGCAGGCGAGCGGCGATCGACGCGCTAGCCGCGGGCGCGCAGCGACCGCCCTAATCACCCAACGTAAAGCCCGCGTATCCCGCGGCCGCGACCTCGTCGCATTTCGCGATGTAGCGCGGCAAGCCGAGGTACGGCATGAACACGCGCGGCTTTCCAGGGATGTTCGCCCCCAGGTACCACGAGTTGCAGGTCGGGTAGATCGTGCGGCCGGCGATCTCGTTCACATGCGCGACCCAGGCATCCTCGGATGTGCGCTCCGCTTCGATGCGCGAGAGCCCGCGGCTTCGAAGGTGAGCGATGCAGTCCGCGATCCAGTCCACGTGCTGCTCGATGCCCATGATCATGTTCGCGAGCACCGAAGGGCTGCCCGGGCCGGTGATCGTGAAGAAGTTCGGGAAGCCCGACGTCGTGAGACCGAGATACGTGCGCGGCCCGTCAGCCCACTTGTCACGGAGCAGAGCGCCGCCGCGGCCGCGGATGTCGATGCGAAAGAGCGCGCCCGTCATCGCGTCGAAGCCGGTCGCGAGCACGAGCACGTCGGCCGCGTACTCGCGCCCGCTCGCGCGCACGCCACGCGGCGTGATCGCGTCGATCTGTGTCTTACTTATGTCGACGAGCGTCACATTCGCGCGATTGAAGGTTTCGAAGTAGCCCGTGTCGGCGCACGGCCGCTTGCAACCGACGAATGTGTGTGGGCAGAGCAGCTCCGCGACCGCAGGATCTTTCACGATTTGGCGAATCTTGCTGCGAACGAACTCGCCGACCGCCTGGTTCGCATCGGGGTTGGTGAACACGTCCGCGTACGACCCGACCAGCCCGAGCCCGCCGGCCGCCCAGCGCCGCTCGAACTCGGCGCGGCGCTCTTCAGGCGTCGCGTCCGTCCAGAGGAGCGCGCGCGGATCGAAATCGAGCCCAAAATCGCCGCCCGCATAGGGCTTGCGAAACTCGGCGTAGCTCGCCTTCACTTCCGCCTGATAACTCGGCTCCAGCGGCGCGTTGCGTGCGGGCATCGAATAGTTCGGCGTGCGTTGGAAGACGACGAGCTGTTCCGCTTGTTCGGCGAGAATCGGAATCGACTGCACAGCCGAGGAACCGGTGCCGATGATCGCGACGCGCTTGCCCGAGAGCTCGACGCCCTGCTCGGGCCACTGGCCCGTGTGAACGACGGGACCGGCAAACGAGTCGAGGCCAGGGAACTGCGGTGTATTCGCGGCCGAGAGACAGCCCGTCGCCATCACGAGGAACTGCGCGTTCACGCCCTCGCCCGTCGAGAGGCGCGCGAGCCAGCGGCCGCTCGGATCGTCGTAGCTCGCGGACTCGACGCGCGTGCCGAACCGGATGTCGCGTCGCAGGTCGAAGCGGTCCGCAACGTGGTTCGCGTAACGCAGGATCTCGGGCTGCGTCGCGTAGCGCTCGCTCCAGTTCCATTCGAGCTCGAGCTCGCGCGAGAACGCATACGAGTATGCGAGGCTCTCGACGTCGCAGCGCGCGCCGGGGTAGCGGTTCCAGAACCAGGTCCCGCCGACGCCGCTGCCGGCTTCGATCACGCGAACCGCGAGCCCCATCGCGCGGAAGCGGTGCAGCGCGTACAGGCCGCCGAAGCCCGCGCCGACGACGAGCACGTCTAGCGCCAGCGCGAAGCCCGTGGCTGGGCGGTCGCCTTGCAAACCATTCATGCGCGAGGCTCCTCTGCCGTGGCCAGCCTACGCCGCCGCGAAGGGCGCTTGCCAGTTCGAGCGCGCGCGCCACTCGCCGCGACTCGAGGCGCGTCGCGTACACTGCGCGGCGGCGGCCTCGGCCATAACAATCGGCGCCGCGATAGGGAGGCTGCGGTGGATCGCTTGCGCGGGAGAGTTTGCCTCGTCACTGGAGCAGGCAGCGGGATCGGGCGCGGCTGCGCGGAAGCGCTCGCGCGAGAGGGCGCCCGCGTCGTGGTCGCAGACGTGGACGAGCGCGCCGGGCGTGAAGTGTGCGCCGCGATCGCCGCGGCGGGCGGCGTCGCGCAATTCCTCGAACTCGACGTGACCGAGGAGCGCGCCTGGAGCGACGCCATCGAGCGCGTTCGCGCGGAGCACGGCGCCCTGCACGTGCTCGTGAACAACGCGGGCATCTGCATCGCGGCGCCGCTCGCAGAGCTGTCGTATGCGTCGTGGCGCCGTCAGCTGGCGGTGAATCTCGACAGTGTCTTTCTCGGCACGAAGGCGGCGCTGCCCGTCATCGCGAGCTCGGGGGGCGGCTCGATCATCAACATCTCCTCGGTGGCCGGCCTGCAAGGCGTCCCGGGCCTGTCTGGATACTGCGCGACCAAAGGCGGCGTGCGTCTGTTCACTAAGGCGGTGGCGCTCGAGTGCGCGCAGGCCCACAACGGGGTGCGCGTGAACTCGATCCATCCCGGCGGAATCGAGACGCCGCTCTGGGGGAAGATGGCCAGCGATGGGATTGCGCTGGACGCCGCCGATTCGCGCCGCGCGGAACGCATCGACGGCGCGCGAGCGGCGTCGATCGCCGCGACGCCGCTCGGCGTCGTCGGCGTACCCGCGGACATCGCGGCGGGCGTCGTCTACCTCGCGTCCGACGAGGCGCGCTTCGTCACGGGCGCCGAGCTCGTGATCGACGGCGGAGTCAGCGCGGGCTGAGCGCGCGCTCGAGTGGCGCGCGCGAGCACGCGAAGGGCACTTTGCGAGCGAAGCGGCCGAACGCCGCACGGAGGGATGCTTCGATGAGCAATTGGGGACTCCAGCACCTCTACCACACGATCATCAACAGCAAGGACATCGAGGCATCGGTTCAGTTCTATCAGCGGCTCGGCTTCGAGGTGATCTCGGACCGCCGCGATGCGGTGTGGCCCAAGGGCAGCGGCGTCTCGTTCGGACTCGGCGACACGCGGGGGCGCGGCGTGCTGATGATCCTCCCGAGCGATCCGAACGGGCCAATGATCGACTTGATCGAGTGGCTCGAACCGAAGGCCGAGTTCCCCGAGCCTTCGCCGGCGCGTGTGCCGCGCGTGATCGCGTTCCGCACGCGCAACGTGCCCGCCGCCCACAAGGCCCTCGCCGCGCAGGGTGTGAAGTTCACGACGCCTGAGCCCACCTCGATCCCGAGCGCCGGCATCATCGCCTGCGCCTGTTGTTACGACCCGAACGGCAACATCATCGAGCTGATCGAACTCGAGCCGGGGCTGCGGCACTCGCGGATCAAGGAAGTGTTCACGCCTCCCGCGCGAAGCTAGGACGCCCCGCCCTTCACATTGCTCATGATCTGCTCCGCGCTCTCAGGCACGGCTTGCAGATGCGGGCCCGCTTGCAGATCGCCGCCCGTGCGGATCACGCTGCGCGCGCCGCGCGCTTCGAGGGCGGCGCAGACGTAACTCTTGTTCACCGTGAGCACGGCGAGAGGCGTTTGCGCCATGAACGCGGCGATCTCGAGCACGCGCGCTTCGAGTTCCTCGGGAGCGAACGCGCGGTTCACGAGCCCCACGCGCTCGGCCTCCTCGCCGGTATGGACGCGCCCTGTTAGGTGCAGCTCCATCGCGTGGCGCGCCTGCATCAGCACCGGGAACCACGCGAAATCGGGCAAGCCCGCGATGCGCAGCACCGGGTGTGAGAGCTTGGCGTCGCTCGCGGCGTAGGCGAGGTCGGTCGGGGCGGGGCCGCGGCAGCGGAGTTGAGTTTGTCATAGCGCGATAAGGTATGCCTCGATCGACCGCGGACGCATGTTACGGAGCGCGCCAACGCTTGGGACGAGTGCGAATACCTTCCTTGCCGATTCCTTCGTGGGGGCTGCCCGGGACCGGCCGCCGCCGCACTCGGCTCGTTGCGTTGCTGGCGGTCCGCGACGGGATGCGACACCTCCCCGGCTTCCTGCGCAACGTGGCGCCTCACGTCGACGGCATCATTGCGCTCGACGACGGCTCCTCCGACGGCTCCGCCGAGTTGCTCGAACGGCACGAGGCCGTGATCGAGCTCCTGCGCAATCCGCGTGAACGGCCCGCGTGGGACGAGGTCGGGAACCACCGCGCGCTCGTCGCCGCAGCGCTGCGCCACGCCGCTGAGTGGATCCTGTGTCTCGACGCCGACGAGCGGCTCGAGCGGGAGTTCCGAGCGCGGGCGGAGCGAGTAATTTCGCGCGGAGCGCTGCTCGGGTACTCCGCGTACGCAGTGCGGCTCCGCGAGCTGTGGGACGACCCCAATCAGTACCGAGCGGACGGGATCTGGGGACGCAAGCGGATCGCGCGGCTCTTTCGCGCACGGGACGACCACGAGTTCGATCCCGCGCCCCTCCACGGCGTGAAGGCGCCGCTGCAGAGCCTTCAGCGCGGGCGTTTTCCGAACGCCGACCTCACGATCTATCACCTCGCGATGCTGAGCCCCGAGGACCGCGAGGCGCGCAGACGTCGCTACGAGCAAGCCGATCCCGAGCGCCGTTGGCAGCGAGTCGGTTACGAGTACCTGACCGACGCGCGCGGCCTCAGGCTGCGCCGCGTGGCTGCGCGGCGCGGGTTCACGGACTGAGCTTCGGGCGCGCGCGAGCCTAATCACTCGGCCGCTGAGGTGCCGGAGGCCGTCAAGGCGCCCGCCGTGTAGGCGAGGCTGCCCGCGATCACGAGCGGCATCGCGCGCAGCAATCTCCCTCGCTCTCCACGCGGGCTGCGCGCCGCAATCAGCAGCGAGCGCGGGACGCTGAGGGGACCCCGCAATGCGACCCTCAGATTTTGCGGTCCGCGGCCCTCGATCGCGCCTTGCATCTGGGCCTGGAGACGGCCGCGTCGAAAGGCATCACGCAGCATCGCGCGCGGCTCGGTCGGGTAGCGGTGCGCGGTGAGCGCGCCGACCGCGAGCACGGTGCGCACGTGCTCCTGGAAGCGAGCATTGAACTCGGTGTCCTCGCCCGCGCGAAGGTCTTCACGGAAACGGCCAAAGCGGAGGAAGAGCCCACGCTCGTAAGAGAGGCTGTAGAGGAGTCGCTGGCCCGGCGGCGTCAGCGCGAGGCGCCGGCTGTGCAAGAGCAAGAGCGACGCCCACGCCGTCAGTGATTCCGGATACGCGTTGGTGAGCGCGCTCGCGACGGCGGCGGCTCCGGCGCGGTGCTCGCGCAAGCGGGCGGCTGCCCAACCCGGTGCGGCGAGGCAATCCGCCGCGAGAAAGCTCACGTAGGGAGCGCTCGTCCGATCGATTCCGACGTTGCGCACTCCGCCCGGAAAGAGTCGCTCGGAAAAGTTGTGAACGGGAACGCATAAGCCGGCGGCCGCAAGCTGTCTTGTTGGGTCACCGCCGCCTGAATTGACGACGACGACCTCGACCGGAACGCCTTGGCCCTGCAGCGACCGCACGGCATCGACGAGGAAGGGCTGGTCCTGATAACTCAGCACCGCGCAGGCGAGCTCGGCCGTGGTCATTCCTTTGCGTCACGCGCCTGTCGCGGGTTGTGCCAGCGGTAGGGTCGATCCGCGGCGTGCTGTACGACGGCGGCGAAGGAGCCGACGAGGTCCGCAACGAAGAACAAGACGGTCGCGAGCAGAAATCTCGGCAGCGCGCCGCGGACGCCAGCCTTGAACAGCGCGGCCACGATCTCCAGGCCGGGGACCGACAGGTACAGCCCGGGGACCCAGAGCGGCAGTACTCCGACGATGGCGCCGCCGAGCGCGACCCCGAAGACGAGCCGATCTCCGTAGCCGATCGACGCGGCAGCCATCTCGAGGCGCTGCGCCCAGGAGGTCGCGGGCTGCTGCTGGCTCGCGCTCGGGACACGAAAGACGGCGCGGGACCAGCGGACGTGCTGGCGCCAGTAGTCGCGCGCGCTCGAGACGACGGTGTTGTCGGCGACGGCGTCCGCCACGAAGCGCGTCCGCCACCCCTTCCTTGTTAGGGCGGCGCTCGTCGCGACGTCCACGCCCGCAGGAACCACGGGGAAGCCCTCGATCTGCTCGAGTGCCGTTCTGCGGAAGGCGGCAGCCCCGAGTGTGGGCGGGTTGAGGCCGAGCCGATCCGTTCCGGCGGAGGTCACGAGCTGGTGCACCCACGTGGTCACGGCGGCGTAGCGCGTGACGAGGTTGTCGTCGGCGTTCGCCGGTCGCAGGAAGGCCGCTGCCGCGGCGACCTCGGCGTCCGCGAACGGTCGCACGAGCTCGCGCAGGAAGTCCGGCATGGGTGCCAGGTCGGCGTCGACCACAGCGACGATCTCCGCATCCACCAGCTGGAGCCCGGCGTTCAGCGCGACGGCTTTGCCTTTGCGCTCTTTCAACTCGAGGACACGGGTGTCGGAGCGCCCGTCGGCCCACGCGCGGAACGCCGCCGGCGTGTCGTCGGTGCAGCCGTCGCAAACCAGCACGAACGAGAGCTTCTCCGCCGGGTAGTCGAGCGTGGCGAGGGCTCCGAGCAGCCGCTCGGCGACGGTCCCTTCATTCCGCGCCGGCACCAGCACGGTCACGCTGGGGAGTACCCCAGGTGGCGGCTGCGGCCGCGAACGTAGGAGCGCTGCAATCAGAAAGGCCGCGCGTCGGAGCGACAGCAGGGCGACCGCAGCGATCACGATTCCGACGAAGAGCAGCCTCATCGCGGACCTCGATGCAGTCCGCGCCCTAACAGCCCGCGGCGGCGTGTCAGGACCTTCTTGCCGTCGATCGTCGTCGGCTCGACGCTGGCGAATGTGCGCAATGCCCAGTCCGGACGCACCCAAGCGAGTTGTGCGAGCGCTCTCGTGCCGGATGCGGCGAACCGCGCCGGGTCATCGAGGGTCTTCGAGAAGTCGAATCCTGCTTGCAACAGACACCGCACCAGGATCTGCTGTCGCTCGATCCGGTCGAGGTCCGGCAGCATCGGCGGCGACATCTCGGCGCTCTTTCGCGCTCCGATCCACTGATGGATGCGCTCGCCGGTGAGCGACTCTTGCGGAGGCTCGAACGCGACCAGCTTGGAGCCGTCCTGCAATCGGCTCGTCGGCTCGAGCGGATACCAATAATGCCTGCTGCGCTCGACCGGAACCGTGATGCGAAGCTCGCTCAGCGCGTGCTCGACCGCGGAGCGGAGCAGCACGACGCTCGATTCGACCGGCATCCCGAGCTCGCGCAGTGCCGCTCGCAGGAGCTCGTGCCCACCGCGCGCATAGGCCTCGTTGATGCGATCGCCGACGACCTCGCACCAGAGGTCTCGAGGAATCCAGACGAGCCTCCGCCGCCGAGCGTCGGCGACGACGATGTTGTCCGTCCGGGCCGTCCAGCTGTCGCGGTCCATCACGCCGATCACCGTCGACGTCAGCGCCGAGCGCTCCGGCCAGAGGCCCGCCAGCCAGCGGAAGGCCGCACGAAGTGCGCCGCCATCCGCCGTTCGCTCGATTCTCGCCATTGCCGGGGCCTCTCTGGCACCACTTCAGATCCTGGACGGTGCCACAGCGGCGAGAGCCCGCGGATCGCGAGCGCGCGTTGCTGTGTGTTCAGCTCGGCGCGACTCAGCGATAGCCCTGCGCCTGCATCGCGAAGAGCTCGGCGTAGAGGCCTCCGCGAGCCACGAGAGCCTCGTGGGTGCCCTCCTCGAGGAGCGTCCCGTCACGCAACACGACGATGCGGTCGGCCATGCGCACGGTCGAGAAGCGGTGCGAGATGATCACCGCGGTGCGCCCCGCCATCAGCTCCGAGAAGCGGAGGAAGGCCTCGTACTCGGAGCGCGCATCGAGGGCCGCGGTCGGTTCGTCGAGGATCAACACTTGAGCGTTCCGCACGTACGCGCGCGCCAGCGCGATCTTCTGCCACTCGCCGCCCGAAAGCTCCACTCCCTCGTCGAAGCGCCGGCCGAGCATCTGTCCCCAGCGCTCGGGCAGCCGCGGCAGCAGCGACGAGGCGAGGGAATCGTTGGCCGCGGAGCGGATCACACCGGGTACGCGCGCGTCGGCGTCCGGCGGCCTTTCCGCATCGAGATACTCGCGGGTCTCGCTGATCTCGCCGACGCCGATGTTCTCGTCGAAGCGAAAGTCGTAACGCACGAAGTCCTGGAAGATCACGCCGATCGCGCGTCGCAGCGACGCGAGGTCGTAATCGCGCAGATCGACGCCGTCGAGCAGAATTCGCCCCTCGGTCGGGTCGTACAGCCGCGCCAGCAGCTTGGTCAGCGTCGTCTTGCCTGCCCCGTTCTCGCCGACGAGGGCGACGCGCTCGCCGGGATCGATGCGAAAGCTCACGTGGCGCACCGCCCAGCGTTCGCTTCCGGCGTATCGGAACCCCACGTCCTCGAAGACGAAGCCCGAGCGGATCGGCGTCGGAACACTCGGCGCTCCCGGCCGAGACGCGATCGTCGGCTGCATGTCGAAGAAGACGAAGAGATCGCGCAGATAGAGGCTCTCGTCGTAGATCGAGCCCGCCGTCGACAGCAGCCCCTGAATGAGATCGCGGCCGCGCGCGAACGCGGCAGCGAGGAAGGTGAGGGAGCCGAGGGTGATCGCCCCGCGCACGGTCTGCGCGATGATGATCAGGTACGCACCGTAATAACCCGCCGTGCTGAGCAGCGAGAGCCCCGCGCCCACCGCGGCGCGGCGAATCGCCAGCCCCCGGTTTTCGCGGTGCCACGCTCGAGAGAGGCGACGAAAGCGCGCCACGAGCCAAGGGGCGAGGCCAAAGAGCTGCACCTCCTTGGCGGTGGCATCGCTGGCGCCGACGTAGCGGAGGTACTCGAGCTCGCGCCGACCCTGCGTCCAGCGGAACATCATGGAGTACTGCAGTGCTGCGAAGCGCGTCTCCGCCAGGAACCCAGGCAGGATCGCAACCGCGAGCAGCAGCATGAGCCACGGATTGAACGCCAGCAGCGCCGCGCTCAAGGTGAGCAACGTGATGAAGCTCTGTCCCATGCCGAGCAGATTCGTGAGCAGGCTGATGCGTCCGGTCGTCTGGCGGCGCGCGCGCTCGAGGTGGTCGTAGAAGTTGGGGTCCTCGAAGTTCGCGAGGTCGAGCGTCGCGGCATGCTCCATCAGGCGAGCGCTGATGCGGATGGAAAACAGATCCGAGAGGAGGCTCTCCACCACCATCGACGCCCGTGACAGCAGCTCGCCGATGACGACGATCGCCAACTCGAGCAGCACGAGATTCAGGATCGGCGCCCATCCGCTCTGCGCCTGCTGCGCAGCGATCACACCATCGATGATCAGCTTGCCCACCCAGAGTGCGGCGATCGGCGTCAGGCCGCGCATCAGGCGAAGGGCGGCCATCGCCAGCGCGTAGCCGCGGTGGGTCTCCCAGACGAGGCGCACCAACCCGGGGACGTACCGGAGCGCGCTCAGCCGGTCGCGCAACGTCGGCGCCGGGCCGCCGGTCTGGGAGGAACGACGGGGGCCCATGCGGGCGTGCGGGGCGGCCATGGGTTGAAGCTAGCTGGGGCGTCGATCCAGCTCGGATTCTCGCAGGCTCTCCCCGGGCCCGATTGCGCGTATCCTGCCCGCGTGGACAGCGGTGCCGCGCTTCACTCGCCATTGACGGCGCGAACTCGGCTCCGGCGCGCAGACGTGCTCGCGTGCGTCGCGCTCGGCTTGCTCTGGTGTGTGCCTGCCGTGTGCGTCGGCTTCCGCGGCGACTTCCCACTCAACGACGACTGGGCGTTCGCGCGCACCGCCGAGGTCCTCGCCGAGACTGGCCGGTTCGAGCGCGTCCCGTGGATGTACGCCCTCGGCTACACGCACGTCGCAACGGGCGTGGCGGCGCTCGTCCTGTCGCCGCTGGAATCGTCGTACGAGACGCTGCGCATGCTCACCTGGCTACACGGGCTCGCAGGTGCGTTCGGCGTCTTCGCGCTCGCGCGCCGACTCGGCGCCGAGACGCTCGCTGCGTGCGCCGCCGCTGCGACCCTCGCGCTCAACCCGCTCTACACGAACCTCTCGTTCACGTTCATGAGCGACGTGTCCTTCATCGCGCTCTGCACGTGGAGCCTCTACTTCTGGGCGTCGCCGCCCAAGCGGCGCGTCGCCGGCCGCGTTCTGGCACTGCTGTTCGCGGTCGCCGCCACGTTGGCGCGACAGCCGGGCGCGGCGCTCCTAGTCGCTTACGCGATCGCGCTGGTGATTCCCTCGCTGCGAACCCGACGCCAATGGGTCGTTGCGGGCGGGGCTCTCGTTGCAGGTGCCGCGCTCGTGTGGATGGCCGCGCGCGCGACCGAGCCCGCCAGCGGAGCGGCTCCGTTCGGCGTCGTTCGCTTCGCGCAGCAGCTCTTGGGTCCTTACGTCGCGTACTTCCTGGCGCGTAACTCGGGCATCAGCTTCTTGTACTTGGGCATCTTCCTCGCGCCGCTCGCAGCGCTGGTGCGCCCTGAGAACGGTGCGCACGCGCGGCGGCTCGCGGCCCTCGCGCTCGCCGCCAGCCTGGCGACCTTCGCTGTACTCGCAGCGGCGGGCCTGCACATGCCGCTCGGGCTCAACATGCTGCACGGCGCAGGCGTCGGGCCGATTGCCATTCCGGGACGCGAGCTGCTCGAGCCTCTGCCGGCGTCGTTCTGGTGGGCGCTCACCGCGCTCGGGCTCGCGCCCGCATTCTGGCTCACGGGCTGCGCCGCGCTGGCGGCACGCCGCGCGCGTGAAGTGGTCTCGGGGCGCGACACTGCGCGCCTCGCGATCGTCGGCTTTGCACTCGTCTATCTGGGCGTCGTCGGCTCCCGCGCGCCGTGCTTCGATCGCTATCTGCTCGTGCCTCTCGCGCCGCTTGCCGCGCTGCTCGCCTCCCACGCGTCCGCGGGCCGCGCGCGACGCCTCGCCGCGGCGGTGTTGCTCGCGGCGTTCGGCCTGTTCGGGACGCTCGGCCTCGCTGACTACCTCGCGTTCCAGCGCGCGCGCTGGGCGCTGCTCACGCCGCTCGTCGCGCGCGGGGTCGCGCCGGAACGGATCGATGGCGGCTTCGAGTTCGGCGGGCGGTACCTATTCGGCCCGAAGTTTCGCTGGGTCGTCGACGACGAGTTCGTCGTCGCGTTGCAGCCGCATCTCGACGGTTATCGCGCGATCGGCGCCGAGCGCTTCCGGCGGCGGCTCGTGCCGGGCACACGGGTCGTGACATTGCACGAGCGAGCTGTCGCGGGCGCGAGGCCATGAGCTCTAGTGCCCGGACCCGAGAGAACTGATCACTTCGCCAGTGGATCCGGCCGCAGCTGCACCTTGCCGACATAGCTTTGCGGAATCTCCGAGTGCAGCAGAGGGTCGATCCCGTTGTTGAACCAGAGACCGCGGCCCTTCCATCCGGCGCCCGCGTCGTCGATGCGGCCGTCGAGGTCGCGCGTGAACGTCGCGAGCGGATAGGGGATGCGAATCACGATCCAGCTCTCTTTGCGCGGATCAAACGCGAGCAGCGAGTCGCTGCCGGTACCGTTCAGCAACACGACGTCCTTGCCGAGGCCGAGCGCGTCAAACTGATCGACCCACAAGTCGTAGTGGAAGTCGGCGCTCAGCCCGCCAGCCTCGTTGGGGGTCGTCGTCATGACGGGTCCGGGGCTGTCATAGAGCGTCCAGCCCTCGGAGCACTGCTCACCGGCTCCCCACGTTTGCTTGCACTTGCGGCGCTCGAACTTGCCGAGTTGGCCGCTGCCGCCAAGCGCGACCCAGATCACGCCCAGCGCGTCGACGTCGACAGCGCGCGGCCCGGCGCCGGGCGCGGGCGGGATGAAAGTCTCGTGTCGATCCGAGCCCGGGTCGTAGCGCACGAGGCGGCCGCGGTAGTCGAACGGGTCGCCTGGATTCGCGCCTGGCTGTGCGGTCCAGACGCTGCCGTCGGCCGAGTTGAGGACGATCCCGTCGTTGAAACCAACGATCGGCAGATCCGGCACGCCATCGCCGTCGCTGTCGACCACGATCGGGCTCCAGCCCTGCGCAGCCTCCAGCGTCTCCGGCTGATCGGGGTCGTACTTGTTACGGTCGAACCAACCGATCACGTACGAATCGCCGCTCGTCCACACTCGACCGTTCGTGCCGATCTGGAGGTTTTGCGTTCCGAAACATGTGTCGAACAGCTCGAACGCATTCGTCAGCGGGCCGAAAAAGGCAAGCTGGCGGTGATGATGGTGGTTGGCGATGACCGGATCCTTCTTGCAGAACTCCGGGAGATCTTCGCCCCACTCTCGACGGATTTGCGTCGAGATCCAAACGCGCCCCTTGTATTCATCGTCGATCATCAGGCTGTGAGGATTCGCAGGGTTGTCGTAGCCGTTGGGGATGCTGCTCGTCCCGCCCGGCGCTGGGCAGCCGAGCGACCCGAACCCGACTGGCGTCGGCTCGCCCTTGGCTCCCAGCGGCCGGTAAGTCTGGTTGCACCACGGCGTTTCGAATCCTGCACGCGTCGGCATCTTGATCTCGCGAGGCAAGTGGAGTCCTGGCTCGAGCACGAGGAGGCGATCGTTTCCAATGTCGGCTCCGTAGACCGGGCCGTTCGCGTTCGCGGTCGGAGCCCGCTTGTCGGTCGCGATCCCGCCGTGTGCGTAAGTCGTACCGTCCCCCCACGCCCATTGCGTGATGACGAGACTGCGCTCGATGCCTTGCGGACGGGGCGGCGCCTTCGGCACCTCGCCGACGTTGATTCGCGCACTCCAGGTCGCGAGCGCGTCGAGCAGCTTCGCGCGGCCGAGGCCGTCTGCCGTCGCGTGCATTGTTGCAGCCGTTCGGAAGCCCACGTCGTACAGCTCGCGGGTCTTGTTCCGAGTCATCACGGTGCCGACCTGATGGCACAACTGACAGCCCAGCTTGAACTGACTCACCCAGGCTGAGCTCCCGTCCGGCGGCTCGATCAGCGACAGCCAGTAGCTCGCGGGATAGCTCGCGGCGGCCTGTTGGGGCGTCGCGGCAGGTTCCGCCATCAGCTCGACCGTCCCACCTCGCTTCGCGTTGACGCGCGCCGAGTCCGCGAGCCCATAACCGCGCATCCAGACCTGATAAGTCGCGTCGGGCAGCTCCGGGATGACGAAGCGCCCATCGTCATCAGTCACCACGATCTTGCGGTATGGCGTCAGTAGTGAGGCCGTTTGGGCGATCACCCAGACGCCGGCTTCCGGCGTGCCGTCAGCGCGCGCGACGCGCCCCTCGATGAAGTCGGCGATGGGGCTTGCGGTTTCGGGCCCTACGTCGTCAGCACCCGAGCACGCGACGAGGAGACCCGTGAAGGCGATAGCAAGCGAACGAGCGAGGTCATTAGGAGGACGTACGAAGCGCAGAGGCATGAGGTCGAGTCTGGCTCATTGGGCGCTCCCCTTGCCCCTAGCGCGGAGGCCTGAACTCGTAATGGCGTTCGTTGCCGGGCCGTCGTCTCATCGCCCCTGGCCGGGCTGCCACGGGCGTTCTGACGCCAACCTCGCACCGGCGAGCGCTGCTCGATCAGTCATAGGAAATCGTCCGAGAAAGAGGGGCGTTTCCGCGCGTCGAGAACTCGCCCAAGGAGTGCAGCGCGCGCTCGGCTCCGCCGCAAGTCCCGCGCGCGCCTTCGCCCCTGCGCTCGCACGCCGCATCGATTGCGCGAGTCCGCTTGATGTGACGACCTCGGCGCATTTGCGAAGTAGCTGCTGCAGATCGCGAGTGAATGACGACGAGGCTCGATCAACTAGCGCAGCTTGCGGAAGCAATCGCGCACTTCGCGCACGAACGTTTCGGGTTGTTCGAACGCGGCGAAGTGCCCGCCCTTTTCTAGCTCGTTGAAGTGCACGAGCTTCGAGAAGCGCTTCTCCGCCCAGCGCCGCGAGGTGCGGAAAATTTCCCTGGGGAAGATCGAGCAACCGACGGGGATCGAGATCGGCTCCATCGGCGGCTTGCTGAAGCTCTCCCAATACAGGCGCGCCGACGACGCAGCGTTCCCGGGCAGCCAGTAGAGCATGACGTTGTCGAGCAACTCGTCGCGCGTCAGCACGTTCTCCGGGTGGCCGTCGTTGTCGGTCCACGACCAGAACTTCTCGACCACCCAGGCGACTTGGCCAGCTGGCGAATCTGTTAGGGCGTAGCCGAGCGTCTGGGGTCGCGTGCTCTGCTGCTTCGAGTAGCCCGAATCCCAGTCGTTGTAGTGCTACATGCCGGCGAGCGCGGATTTCTCGCGCTCGGTGAGGTCGCCCAGCGTCGCGGGATCCGGCGGCGCGATCGGCATGTTGAGGTGAATGCCGAGGCAGTTCTCAGGGTCCTGGATGCCGATGCAGGTCGTCACGATCGCGCCCCAATCGCCGCCTTGCGCGGCATAGCGGGGGTAGCCGAGGCGCGGCATCAGCTGGGACCACGCGCGCGCGATGCGCTGCACGTTCCAGCCCGTGCGCTGCGGCTTGGCGGAGAAGCCGTAGCCCGGCAGCGAGGGCGCGACGATGTGGAAGGCGTCGCGCGCGTCGCCGCCGTGGGCGGTCGGATTCGTGAGCGGCTCGATCACTTTCTGGAACTCGACGATCGAACCCGGCCAGCCGTGGCTCATCACCAGCGGCATGGCGTTCGCGTGGGGTGAGCGCACGTGGACGAAGTGGAAGTCGAGGCCATCGAGCTCGGTCTTGAACTGGGCAAAGCGGTTGAGCCGCGCCTCGCGCGCGCGCCAGTCGTACTTTTCGGCCCAATAAGCGCAGAGCTCCTGGACGTAGGCGAGCGGGATGCCCTGGGACCAGTCGTCGACGCACTCGCGCTCGGGGAAGCGGGTCGTTCGCAAGCGGCGGCGCAGGTCGTCGAGTTGGTCGTCGGTCGCGGCGATGCGGAAGGGCTCGATACGGTCGCTCATACGGGCTCCTCGGTGGGGGCGCGAGCCTGCCATCCTCGGAACACAGAGCGCAATCGGGGCGCGCCCCGGATCGTCTCAGCGCTCGATCGATTTGCCGCCGGGGTCCGGGCGCTCCCGGGCGGGTGCCGGTCGAGGCACACCCCTGCCGCCGTCACGGGGTCGTATCGGCAACGCCCGCTTGCGGCCCCTTGCTGGCGTCTCCACAAAGCCTGCTGCTAGCGTTGAACGCCGAGAGGCATGCCGCTTGGTTCTTCGCAACTGGCTCAGTCAGCCCGCGTCTAATTCCAATCGAGTGCGCCTCTCCCGCGCGGCAGCACAAGCGCAGCACGCGGTCACCCATGGCGAGGGGTTTCGCCTGCCCGGACAGTCCGGCTCCGAACCCGCGCAGGGCGCTTCCGTCTATTAGGGCGGCGCGCCAGAGGAAATGAGTTCTTGGCCAAGAAGCTTTACGTAGGAAACATCCCCTTCACCACGACGGACGCCGACCTTCGCTCGATGTTCGAGCCCCACGGCACCGTCACAACCGTCAAGGTCATTACAGACCGTGAGACGGGCCGTTCGCGCGGCTTCGCATTCGTCGAAATGGACGACGCGACGGCAGCGGCGAACGCCATCCGCGCACTCGACGGCTCCCAAATGGGCGGCCGCAGCTTGCGCGTGAACGAAGCGCAGGATCGTCGCGAAGGCGGCGGTGGCGGCGGCGGTAGTCGCGGCGGCTACGGCGGGAGCGGCGGCGGTAGCCGCGGCGGCAGCGGCGGCGGCGGCTACGGTGGCGGCGGCGGC
>JANNKN010000573.1:0-11294 GCA_031396315.1 Deltaproteobacteria bacterium | reverse complement strand
CGCCGAATCCGTCGGCGAGTCATGCCTGTCCTTCCCTAATCGCTCGCACGCACGAGCTCGAACGACTGGCGCAAATAATCGAACACGGCGCTGCTCTCGCGATCGAGCTCGGCGTAGCGGCCCGCAGGTCCGCTCACCGCGGAGCGCGAGATCTCGTAGTGCATCACGAGCGCGCGGCCGTCGGGCGAGAGGTCGCCGCGCAGCCGCGTGAACGCCCCGCCGCGTTCTGCCGCGCCGAGCGGGCTCGCGCGCAGCGAGAAGCCGTCCGGCGGCTCGAGACGCAAGCGGCTGTCGAAGCGGAACGGCGTGTCGAACTCGACCGGCGACTGGCGCTTCTCGACCTGCGCGAGATTCAGTAGCTGCTCCTCCCACGCGATCGGCGCGCGGCCGACCCAGCCCGTGCCCGCGCGCGAGAAGGCGCCGCGCACGTCGTAGGCGAGTCGCAGCTCGAGGCGCTCGCTCGCGCGATCGAGGTTGTCGACCTCGACGCTGCGCACGATGTCGTGTTCCGCGAGCAGCACGTTGCGCATCACTTCCTTCCAAGTCGCGCGGTCGCTGCTGCGCAGGAAGTCGCGCACCCACGCGGCGGGGTAGCCGCTGAATGCGATGTGCTCGTCGACGCTCAGCGAGCCGTCGCTGCCGAGCTTTACGGTGCGCTCCGAAGAGACGAGATGCGGCGCGGGCTCCGGCGCCGGGATCGTCTCGAGCCGCGGGTCCTCGTCTTCCAGCAGGAGAATCGCGTTGCCCGTGAGGCCGCGCGGCGCCTCGCTGCCGATGTGGAGGCTCTTGTCCGTCGCGTCGAGCCAGCGCGCTTCGCGGCAATCGAGGCAGCGCACGATCATGTGGTCGAACTGGTCGATCGACGGGAGGTTCGGCTCGATCTCGCTGCCGAAGCTCGCGAGCGCGAGTCGCGAGCGCACGCCTGCGCCCATCAACAGCTGGTGCAGCAGGACCGCGTGGTCTTTGCAGTCGCCAAATTTCTTTTCGAGTACATCGCCCGCCGCGTTCGGGATGCGGGCGCGGCGGCCGAACTCGATCGCCTGATAACTGAGTGTGCGCTGAACGAAACCTGCGAGCGCGCGCGCCTTCTCGTCGGGCGTCTCGAGGCCGCGCGTCTGCTCGCGCGCGAGCTTCGCGAGCGCGGCGTCGGGCTGCTCGAACACGCGCAAATCCTTCAGGTATTCGCGCACCAGCGCGGGCCACGAATCGCGCTTGTCGGCGATTCGCACCGCGGGCAGGTAGCTCTTGTGCTTCGGCTGCAGCGGCTCCCAACGGTCGACGAGTGGGCGCAGCACGCGCCAGTCGACGCGGCCGTCGCGCTTCGCCTCGATGACACCCGGTGAGGCGCGCCAGACCAGCTCGCCGATGTCGCCGGAGACGAACAGCGCCGAGCGTTCGATGGGTACGCCGATCGAGAGCGCGTCGTCGAGATACGTGAAGCGCTCGGGCTCGCCGGCTTCGAGCCGCGTCAGCACGAGTTCGAGCGTCGTGCCGACCGCGAGACCACGCACCGGCACATACAGCCGGCGCTTCGAGGTGGCTTGCTCGTCTTGCAGCGGATCGAGCACGTAGGCGTCGCTCGCGCGGCCATGGCTGAGCTCCTTGCCCTTCGCGTCGCGCACGACGAGCGAATTCACGTAGACCTTCTCCCAGAGCGGGTGAAAATCGAACTCGAGTCGCGAGAGCCGCTCGATCGAGCGCTGGTCGCGCACGTCCACCTTGAGCCAGAGCGTCGTGCGCAGCTCGCGGCCACGCGTGTACTGCACGCCCTTCACGCGCCAAAGGTCGCGCGTCTCGTATTCGTCCTCGGGCGTCGTCTTCGCGGCAGCTTCCATCCACGCGCGCAGCTCCGCCGGTAGCGCGACGGGCTCGAGCGGCTGCTTGATCGCGGTGTTCTCGCCTTCCCCGAGGATTGCGGAGAGGTGTGCGAGGAAGGTCTTCGCTTCCTCGGAGTCGGGCTCGATCGCGAGCGCGGCCTCGACCGAAGTCTTCGCCCCCGCATAATCGGCGAGCTCGGCTTGCGCGTGCGCTTTCAGGTAGAGCGCAAAAGACGAGGGGCCCGCCTTCAGGATCGCATCGCACGTCGCGACGACACCGGCGTAATCGTTCAGCGCGCTCTGAGTTCGCGCGAGCTCGAACAAGATCTCGTTGTCCGCCGGGCGCAGCTTGCGCAGCGCCTCGAGCTCGCGAGCGGCTTCCTTCGCATCGCCGGTTTCGCGCAGCACGCTCGCTCGCACGCGCCGCAGCGCCACGGAGCCGGACTTTTCGGCGCGCGCGTCGATGTGCGTACGTGCCTCGGCGCCGCGACCCGCCGCCAGCAGCAGCTCGACGTAGTGCTGGTCGAGCTGCGCGTCGTCGGCACCGCCGGCGATCGCCGCGCCGTAATCGCTGATCGCGCCGTCTGTGTCTCCGACCTGCTCCCGCGCACGCGCGCGGTAGGAGCGAAGCTGCGCATCCCCTAACACCCGCGTCTCGTGATCGGCCAAGCGTGCGAGCAGATCGCGTGGGCGGTTCGCGTCGAGCATCGCGTAGGCGAGATTGCGCAGCGGCATCGGCCCGTCGCCCATCAGGCGCACGGCCTGCTCGAGCAACAGGATCGCGGTGTCCGGCCGGCCGCGCTCGAGTGCAGAGATGCCGGCGTCGTTGAAGAACAGCGCTTGCCTCGCGCGCTCGGCTTCGCTCAGCGCGTCGAGCGCCGGCGGCTCCGGCTCGTCGAGTAGCGAGAAGCCTTCGATCGCTTCGAAGAAGCGCGCGCGCTCGTCGGCGTCGCGGCTACGCGTCCAAACCGCCACGAGGAAGCCGGCGCCGCCGCGCTGGAAGGCGCGCATCCGATACCAGAAGCGCCGGTTGCCGGCGTTGCGCGAGAACTCGATCTCGCGCCCCTCGCTGCCATCCACGCGCACGCTCGTCCCACTCGAGAAGTCGGCCGGGCTCAGCATGTTGTCGAGGCCCGAGGCGACCGTTGCCAGATCGAGGTCGATGCCCGCGAGCGTCACCGGCACGACGGCGAGCGCGGACTCGTTGCCGAACAGGGCGCCCCGTTCGGCGTGCGGCAGCTCCTCCGCGAGGTCTTCCCACTTGCGCCACGCTTCGCCGTGCAGCTTCACGTGATAACCGAAGCGCTCGGAAGTGAGTTCGCGCAGCGCGCTCGTCGGCGCGCGCTGCGGGTCGATCAGTGAGAATCCGGAGAACGCGCTGGTCGCTTGCTCGAGGGCCTGGCGCGAATTCTTGGGCGCATTCGGCGTGGCGTACGTCAGCTGGTAGAGAAACCCCGCCTGAGCGCTGATCCAAAGCACGAACGTCCTCTCGTCGCCTTCGTGCTTCGCGTGCGTAACAAGCCGGATTCCGTCGAGCCCGCCCACCGCGTGCTGCTCGCGCCGTAGGATCTCGACTTCGCCAGCGCGCTCCTTGGTCGCCTTCACGATGGCGTCCGCGACCTGGTCGAGCGCCACGACGGCTCGCTCGTCGATGGCCTCGACGGAAATCGTGAAGAGTCCTTGCGGGTCCTCACTCACGAACGCGACATCCGGGGCACCCGCTTGCGCCGAGGCAGTCCAGCGCCGCCAGCCGGCCGGTGGCACGTAGCGGTAGTTCTCCTCCGGGTGATCGTTCGCGGCACCTGCGAGCGCGGGCGCGCGCGAGCGGTCGACCGCGACGCGGATCTCACCCGCCAGTTCCGCAAGCGCACGCTCGGCGCGAGCGCCGCGGTCCGCGTCGCCACGCTTGCGCTGTACCGCGGCGTAATGTCGCCAGATCACGCGCCGCGCGAACACGCTCTCGCGCCGCGCCTCGAGCCGCGTGAGCGCATCGTCGAACGTACGGCTCGCCGCGTCGGCCTGACCGGCGCCGAACTGCGCCCAGCCGAGCGTGTCGAGTGCCGAAGCGAGGCCCGGGTTGTCCGCGCCGACGAGCGCGCCGGTACATGCGACCGCGCGCTGCGCGAGCGGCAGCGCTTCCCGCCAGCGCTTCACCCACGTGTAGGCGTAGGCGAGCGCATTGTCGGCGGCACAGCGCCGTTGCCGCGTCGCGAACGATGCGGATGGATCGCGCCGCACTTCTGCCTGCAGCGCCTCGCTCTCCGCGACCGAACCGCGCTCGCTGAGCAACTCTGCGAGCTGCCAGCGCACGCTGCGCCGGCTCCCGGCACCGAGCTCGCCACTGGCCTCCGCGATCGCGAGTGCGCGCCGGAGCACGCGTTCGGCGTCAGCAGGCTTCTCTTCGCTCTCGTAGATCGCGGCGTCGAGCATCAGCAGCGAGATGAGGCGCGCGCTCTTCGCTCCCGCGTCGGCTTCGACCCGCGCGAGCGCGGCGCCGACGACGTCGTACGCACCCTGCAAGTCGCCTTGGGCCATGCGCGCGCGCGCGCGGATCGCGTCGATCGAGTCGAGGCCTTCGCCGCGCGGTGAAAGCTCGAACAGCGGACGCGCGTCACCCGCGTTGCGCTCTGCGCTTGCAAAGTCGCCGAGCTCGAGGTCGTGGATCGCGAGCGCCCAGAGCGCGCCCGCACGTGCACCCGCCTCGCCGCGCGCGACTGCTTCCTCGAGCGCGCGCGCCGCGAACGGGCGCCCGCGTTCGGGCCACCCCGAAGCCAGATGCATCATCGCGATCTGGCTTTCGACCGAGACCACGCGATCCGAATCCGGGCCGAGCGCATCGCGCAGGATTTGCGCGTACTCCTCTGCGAGCGGGATCGCGCGCGCGGGGTCCTGCTCCTCGATCGCACCAATCAGCGATCCGCGTGCGCGCAGCGTGAGATCGTGCGCGGGCCCGAAGCGCTCCTCGGCGCGCGCGAGCGCCGCGCGTGCGAACGCCTCAGCGGCTGCGTCGTCCTCGCGCTCGCCAGCGAGCGCGCTACGGCGCAGCGTTACGTCGATGGCGATCGCGGCGGCCGGGCCGCCCGCGGCGTCGGCGAGCGCGCCGATCTGCGCGAGCAGCTCGTCGATCGGCTTCGGGTCCCCACGCGCGCTCAGCTCGCGCGTCAGCGCGTCGAGGGAACGTTGCGTCTGCTCGAGCCGCGGGTCGCCTTCGGCGAAGCGCACGGCCTCGCCAAATGCGGCGACGAGCTCCCGTCGAGCGGCATCGAGCTCGCCCGCCTGCGTCGCCGCAGCCGCCGCCTCGCGCGCCCTCGACCACACCTCGTGGCGTCCGAACTTGGGGGTCTCGCCCTCGGCGAACGCGACCCCCGCAGCGAGTGCGATGCACGCCGCAATCAACGCGAGCGCCGTCAGCTGCTTGAACATCAAAGAACTCCCCACTACCTCGCGTCGGCGTCTCAGCGAGGCATCCATGCTCCCGCGGGCGCGTGCCCGCCCGCAACAAGAATAGGCCCTTCGCAGAGTCGCTTGGCGCCTCAACCCTCGCGCCCTGGGCTTGCGCCCGCCCGCAACAACAATCGGCCCTTCCGAGAGTCGCTTGGCGCCTCAGCCCCTCGCGCCCTGGGCTTGCGCCCGCCCGCAACAACATCGGCCCTTCCGCGCGGGCGCTGCCTGTCGCAACCTCGCTCGTCTCCGCTGGAGGCGGCATGGCCACCCCCGATCTCGCGACGCTCGACGTCTACGACCCCGTCCAATACGAGACGGCGTTCCCACACGAGAAGTTCCGTCTGCTGCGCGAGCACGCCCCGGTGCACTGGCATCCGACGCCGGATGGGAACGGCTTTTGGCTGCTCTCCCGGCACGACGGCGTGATCGAGGCCTCGAGCGATCCGCTGACATTCTCCGCGGAGCTCGGCGGCGTGGTGATCGAAGATCTCGAGCCGGAGCGCCTCGCGCAGATGCGCGGCCAGCTGCTCGCGATGGACCCGCCGAAGCACCGCGAGGTGCGCCGCAAAGTGCTGGTGGGCTTCACGCCGGGGCTGGTCGGGCGGATGGAGCCGTTCCTGCGCGAGCAGGCGCGCGCCGTAATGACTTCCGCGGCGGAACGCGGCGACTGTGACTTCGTGCACGAGTTGGCCGCGCAGCTCCCGTTGCAAGTGATCTGCGAGATCTTCGGCATTCCGGAGCAGGACCGCGGCTGGATCGTGGAGGCCGGTGACCGAGTGATCGGCCGCGACGACCCGGAGCTCGACCCCGAGAAGTCGAGCGGCAGCGCGAGCTTCAAGCTCGGTGCTTACGGATTCAAGCTGGCGAGCGAGCGCGCGGGGAAAGGCGGCAGCGACCTGATCTCGATGTTGATGAACGCGCCGGGCGACGCCGCGATCACGCCAGTCGAGTTCGCGAGCCTCTTCATCCAGCTGATCGTCGCGGGCAACGAGACGACGAGAACGCTGCTCACGGGCACGCTCGTCGCGTTTCTCGATTACCCAGGCACGTATCGCGAGCTCGAACGCGAGCCAGGGCTGCTCGAGACTGCGATCGAGGAGATGCTGCGCTGGACCACGCCAGTGCATTATTTCCGGCGCACCGCGACGCGCGACGTCGAGTTCCAGGGCCAGAAAATCCGCGCGGGTCAGAAGCTCGTGCTGCACTACACGTCGGCGGATTTCGATGAGCGCGTGTTCCGCGATCCGTTCGCCTTCGACATTCGCCGCGACCCGAATCCGCATCTCGCGTTCGGCTGGGGCGAGCACTTCTGCCTCGGCGCGAAGCTCGCGCGACTCGAAGCGAGAGTGTTCTGGGAGGAGTTCTTCGCGCGCTTCAGCGGCTTCGAGCCGATTGGCAAGGTCCGCCGGATGCGCTCGAACCTCAACAACTCGCACAAAGAGATCCGCGTGCGGCTCGCGCCGCGCTGACACTTTCCCCACCACGACTTTCTAGGAGCAGTGATGCCGAGCTGGAACGAAATCGCGAAGACCTTCGACGAGCGCGTGCGCCGCATCGTCTGGTGCACGGTCACGACCGTCGATACGAAGGGGCGCCCGTTCTCGCGCGTCCTGCATCCGGTGTGGGAGGGCGCGACGGGCTGGATCGCGACCGGGCGGAGGACGCTGAAGGCGAAGCACATCGCCGGCAACGCCAACGTCGCGCTCAGTTATTGGGACCCGCAGCACGACACCGTGATCGTGCAGGCCACGGCGCAATGGTGCGATGACGACGCCACCAAACGGCGCATCTGGGACCTGCTGAAGAACTCGCCCGCGCCAGTCGGCTACGACCCGCAAATGTTCTGGAAGGCTGGCGTGACGGACCCGACGTACGGCGTGCTGAAGATCACGCCTTACCGCATCGATCTGCTCGGCGCGCAGGAGATGATGGCCGGCAAGGGCTCGACGGTCTGGCAGGCCTGAAGAAGACGTGACGGAGACGCGCTCGACGAGCAGCCGAGCGCGTCTCCGATCGGCCTAATACGCGGTAGGACCGCGCGCGCCGGCGAAGCTCGGGCGGCGTCGGCGGGCGCGGCCGGGCTGGTGCGGCTTGACGTGCTCGGGGCGCGGCGCATCGCCGTGCGTGTGCGATTGCGCGTGCGCGCGGGGGGAGTGGCGCGCGTCGCCGTTTGCGGCGTACGGGCGATGCCCGCCCTGCGCGCTCTGCGAGCGATTCGCACGCTCGCGCGCCTTCTGCTCACGAATGCCCGCGATGCGAACGGTGCGCGACACCTCGAGCTTCGCCTCGGGGCGCGCGGAGTAGTCGAAGCCTTCGAGCTGAGCGCGCGGAATCTGCAGCCGCAGCACACGCTCGATGCGCGTGAAGTCACCCTGCTCCTGAGGGCACACGAGGGTGATCGCTTCGCCGGTCGCCTGTGCGCGGCCAGTTCGGCCAACGCGGTGCACGTAGTCCTCGGCCAGGCCGGGAACGTCGAAGTTCACGACGTGGGAGAGCGCCTCGATGTCGATGCCGCGCGCGGCGATGTCGGTCGCCACGAGCACTCGGAACTTGCCACGCTTGAAGCCGTCGAGCGCCTGCTGGCGCTGGCTCTGCGAGCGGTTGCCGTGGATGCGTTCGGCATCGATGCCCTGGCGCTCGAGCCAGCCCGCGAGCCGGTCTGCGCGGTGCTTGGTGCGCGTGAACACGAGCGCCTCGCGAATCGCACCACTCTGAAGCAGCGCCGCGAGCAACGGCGCCTTCAGCTCCGACGGGACCGGATACACGGTCTGCGTGATCGACTCCACCGGCTTCGAGCGGTGGCTGAGCTTGACCTCGGCTGGATCCTTCAGGATCTCGCGCGTCAGGTCTTGGATCTCACGCGGCATCGTGGCGCTGAAGAACAGCGTCTGCATTTGCCTCGGAAGGTGGCGCAGGATGCGCTTCACATCGGGCAGGAAGCCCATGTCGAGCATGCGGTCGGCTTCGTCGAGCACGAGGAACTCGAGCCCCGGCAGCCTCGCGTAGCCGTACGAGAAGTGGTCGAGCAGCCTGCCCGGCGTCGCGACGAGCACGTCGGCGCCGCGCACGAACGCCTCGCGTTGCGGACCCATGCCGACGCCGCCGTAAACGGCTGCGCCCCGCAGGCCCGAGCGACCCGCGAGGTCGCGCAGGTCGTCCGCAATCTGTTGAGCGAGCTCGCGCGTGGGCGCGAGCACGAGCGCGCGCGTCACGCCGCGCGGCTTGCTCATCAGCTGATGAAGGATGGGGAGGAGGTAGGCGGCGGTCTTGCCGCTGCCCGTCTCGGCACAGGCGAGCACGTCGCGGCCGGTGAGCGCCGCGGGAATCGCGGCGAGCTGGATCGGCGTCGGCTCGGTGAAGCCGAGCGAGGACACGCTGGCGAGAAGGCTGGGATGTAGAGAAAGGTCGGAGAAAGAAGACAAAGTGAGAGTTCCTTGCGGGCGCGCTAGGGGCCGGAGCGCGGCGCAATGGCCGGGCTCGCGGGCCGCACGCTGCGCGCCCTGAGAAGTGAGACTCCGTCACTGCTGCGAGCCGTGTGCTCGGGCAGCGGAGCCTGGCGCTTGTATTGCGAACCGCTGAAGCGCCAAGGCCAACGGGACGGAGCGGCAAAGCCGGACAACGGGCAAGGTATCGGCGAACGCCGAGTTTGCAATGAGGGGTTTCGGGTAGGTGCAGCGCCGAGTCAACGCGCGGCCTGGGCATCGCCACGAATTCCGGCGAGCTCGTGGGGCCGAAAAGGCGGTCTCAGGTCGAAGCTGACACGCCGAAGTGTCGGGGCCGCGCCTCGGCCACGCGGCCAAAGGCCGCGAAACGCGGCGCCATGGGCTCGAGCGGAACGCGCGCGGCACGCGCAGCGAAGCTGATCGCGTGGTACCAGCCGCACAACAGCAGTAAGTCGAGGATCTGCGGCTGCGTGAGGTGCGCCGCGAGCGCGGCCCACGCTGCGTCGTCGAGGTCCGACGCATCGTGCAGCTCGTCGCACGCGCTGATCAGTGCGCGCTCGAATTCCTCCCAGCAGGAGTCGGCGGGCGAGCCCGCGGTGAGCGAGCGCAGTTGCTCGGTCGAGAGCCCGGCGCGTTCCCCGAAGTAGGCGACGTGCACGCCCCATTCGTATTCGCAACCGCAGCGAGCACAGGTGCGCAGGATCGCGATCTCACGCGCGCGAAGGCTCAGCGACAGCCGCTTCGAGAGCGCGTAACCGCCCCAGCCGCCCATCGCGCGCGTCAGTTCGAGGTTGTGGGCGAAGGTGCGGAACAGCGCGATCGGCGCGGCGCCGGATGGCATCATGCGCGCGAGCACCTCGCCGACGGCGGGGGCAAAGGGCGGATCGAGCGGAACGATGCGGCTCATGGTTTCTCTTCTGCGCTTCTGTTTCCGAAGCACTGGGCAAGCTAGTGTTTCGGAATCCGAAGCACCAGGGGCGAGCATGGCGAAGCGAGCGACTCCGAAACCGGGACGCGCGGTGCGCGGCTCGCGTACCGGCCGGCCCGTGATGGCTGCGCTCGACCTGCTGGGTCGCCGCTGGGCACTGCGCGTGCTCTGGGAGCTCGCGCATGGAGCTCAGGGCTTTCGCGAGCTTCAAGCGCGCTGCAGCGACGTCTCCTCCAGCGTCCTACGCGAGCGGCTCCTCGAGTTGGTGGAGGCGCGCTTGCTTCACCAAGTCGAGGGCGGTCGCTATGCGCTCGCACCGCTCGGCACGGAGCTCGGCCGCGCGCTCGCACCGCTCGACGCCTGGGCGCAGCGCTGGCAGAAGACGCTCGCGCGGACCTGAGCGCGGCGTTCAGGCGGCGCCAGCGCCGCCGCTGCGTCGATCCCACGCCCAAATCGCGCCGAACACCACGATCAGGATCGCGGGCAGCAGCGCGAGCGTCTCGAACGACGCCTGAGCCGCGGCGCGCTCGATTACTGCACGCTGCGCGTCGCCAAGTACCGCGAGGGCCTCGGGCCCGCCCGCGAGTGCGAGCTTCTCGCGGTCGAAGATCGCGCCGAGACGCGGCAGCACGAGCTCGATCGAGAGTGCGCCCGCCACCGCGAGGCCGCCGATCGCGAGCTCGCCGCCGCGCGGATAGCGCTCGGCCGCATTCGCGAGCATGGTCGGCCAGAGAAAGCACACGCCGAGGCCCCAGACCGTGGCGGCCGCGAGCCCCGTGATTGGCGAATCCGCGCGCGGGAGCAGGAACAGGCCCGCGGTCGTCAGCAGGGCCGAGCCCCATAACATCCCGACGCTCGAGACGCGGTGCGCGATCGGGCCCGCGAAATGGCGCAGCACGAACATCATCCCGCTCACGTAAACGAGCAGCCAGATGCCGCGCATGCCGACCGTGCGGGTGAGCGTCATGTCGATCCACTGCCCAGGCGCGAGCTCGCTCGCAGCGGTGAGGAACATGCACGCGAGCCAAACGAAGTACATGGGCCGTCGGAGCAGCTCGCGGAACATCTCGCCCCACGCGACGCCCGCCGTGGCGCGGGCGGTGCGTGGGAACGCGACGCCAGCGCACAGCGCGATCGTTGCGAGCGCGGGTACGAACGTCGCGGCGAGCTGCGTCTGCCAGCTGAGCTGCCACGCGCCGGATGCGATGCCGAGCAATCCACCGACGATGATGCCCGCGGGCCACCAGGCGTGAAGCGCGTTGAGGCGCGCGGTGGTGTCGTCGGGGTAAATCGTCGCGGTGAGCGGGTTGATCGACGCCTCCATGCAGCCCCAGCCGAGGCCGCACAGCAGGAAGCCGAGCCAAAGCAGCCGATACACGTCCTCGCCGCTCGCAAGCGCGGGTGCGCCGATCGCGACGCCGGTACCGAGCGAGAACAACGCGCCCGCAAGCACGAGCGCGCGGCCCATGCCGATGCGATCCAGGCCCACCGTCGCGAGGGCAAGCGTCGCCGCGAAGCCGAGTGAGGCGGTGCCGAGGAGTGCGCCCGCGCGTTCGCCGGAGTGGAGTGGGTCGAGGGGGCTGAGGATTTGCCCTTCGATGCTCGCGATTGCGGCGGCGCGCAGCGAGAAGCTGAGGCCGGCGGTGAAGAGGGCGGCGGACG
>JANNKN010000570.1:0-12841 GCA_031396315.1 Deltaproteobacteria bacterium | reverse complement strand
TTCGGGCCGTTGCCGATGTACGTGTTCGCACCCATGAACACCGCGCCGGTGGAGATCGCCGCAAGGATCTCGGCATTGTCTCCGCCGCGCGCGAGATACGTCGCGAGGTAGCGACCCTCGAGCGGGATGCCGTCGAGGCCGCACGCGGTAGCGGCGAACGTGAGGTAGGTCGGGGCGTTGTCGAGGAAGCCCGAGAGCACGCCGGTCGCCCAGAAGAAATGCGCGGGCGTTCGGATGCCGAAGCTCGCGGCGTTCTCGTTCAGATAGAGCAGTGCCGGCGTCATCGCGACGAAGATGCCGGCGAAAAGCGCGGCGACCTCGAGGATCGGGTGCCAGGAGAAGTGGTTGACGCGATGGATCTCGCGACTCGTGAGCCCCCACGAGGCGGCGGCGACCGCCAGCATCGCGCCCTCTTGGAGGCCGAACGGCCAAGGCGCGCCGCCGTTTCCGAGGCCGCGTCCGCTCGCGTAGATGATCGCGACGATCGCGCCGAGCAGCGCGAGGTTGCGGCGGCCTTCGACGCCGAACGGCTCGTGGCGCTGGACCTCCTCGAGCAGCGGCTCGGGGCTCGCCATCTCGTCACGATTCAGCGCTTGTTGGTCCCACAAGTTGAAGATCACGAGCAGGGTGCCATTCACGAGCAGCCACTCGGGCCAGAGCTGGAAGGTCCACTCGAAGGGGACGCCCTTCAGAAAGCCGAGGAAGAGCGGCGGATCACCGAGCGGCGTCAGCAGGCCGCCGCAGTTCGAGACGATGAAGATGAAGAACACCACGAGGTGGGTCTTGTGCTCGCGCTTCTGGTTGGCCCGTAACAAGGGGCGGATCACCAACACGGAGGCGCCCGTCGTTCCGACGAAGCTCGCCAGCACGGCGCCGAGGCCGAGCATCGCCGTGTTCGCGAGCGGCGTTCCCGAGAGCGATCCGCGCACGTAGACGCCGCCGCTGATCACGTAGAGCGCGCCGAGCAGCGCGATGAACGACGCGAACTCCTTCGCCTTGTGCCCGAGCTCCGTGAAGCCCGCGTCGCCGTGGGCGATTACGAGCCAGAGCGCGATCGGCAGCGCGAACGCCGCGCTCACGAGGGCCTTGTTACGGTTGCTCTCCCAGAAGTGCGGCGCGGCGAGCGGGAAGAGCGCGATCGAGAGCAGCAGCGCCGCAAACGGCGCGAGCGTCCAGAGCGGGACGGCGTGCATGGCCGCTCAGCTCTTCGCGTTCAGCTGCGCGTCGTCGGCGTGCTCCACCTTCGCGGTTCGCTCGATCAGCAGCTCCGCCTCCGTCTTCCCGAGGTAGCCGTCCACGATCTTGTGTACGAGGTAGAGCGCGGGCGTCGCCGAGAGCGCGATCAGGAACTTGAACAGGTAGCCGCTGAAGGCCGAGTTCACGAAGGTCTCGAAGTCGACGCCTTGGGCACCCAATCGATAGGGAAGGTGGAGGCCGATGAAGCCGACGACGAACGTGTCGATCAGCTGGGAAACCAGCGTCGAGCCGGTAGCGCGCAGCCACAGAAATCGGTGGCCTGTGCTGCGGCGGATCAGCCAGAACACGCTGACGTCGATCAGTTGCGCGAGCAGGAACGCCGCGATCGAACCGACGATGATCCAGCGCGACTGAAAGAAGACGCGCGAGAACGAGGCGTCATCCACGGGCGAGAAGCTCGCGGCCGGCACACTGCCCGCGGCGGTCAGCGCGAAGAACGAGTACGCGATGATCGCGGCGGCAAGGAACGACATCTTCCGCACGCCGGGCCGCCCGAAGTACTCGTTGATGATGTCGGTGAAGACGAACACGACCGGCCAGAGCACGATGCCGCAGGAGAGCGTGAACGTGTGCCAAGGCGTCGGGACTTGAAACAGCTTGCCGCCGATCAATTCGGCGAGCAGTGCGTTGCCGATGAAGACGCCCGCGAGCACGAGGAACAGCGTCTGGCGGCGGCCCTCGTGGTGGTTCGAGCTCGGCGCGGCTTCGGTCATGGGGCCTCCGGAGGGGCCGCAGCATACGCGAGTCAGCGCGGCTTCACGTCGTTGAGCCGCCAGTCGTAATCGCTGAACGAGATTTCGGCGCGCGCGAGCGCCGCGGGTCTGGCGTTCAAGGCGGCGGCGTACGGCACGAGGAAGCGTGCAAGCTCGCCGCCGGCGAAGTCGCCGCCGTACCAATCAAAGATTGCGGAGAGCGCGAGCTCGCCGCGCTCCGCGTCGAAGCGATTGCGTGCGCGATCCGCGAGGAAGCGCAGGGTCTGCTCTTCGAGCTGCGCCTCGAGCCTCGCGCCGACATAGGCTTCCTCGCGCAGCATCGGGCAGCCGAGCGACGCGCAGTTCAGCGCGAAGTGAACGCGCGGCTCGGCGTAGCCGCGCTTCCCGCGTAGCCGCTCGTGCTCGATCTGGTCGAGCGTGAGCGTGTTGCCGAGCAGCTGCACGCAGGGCTTCTGCCACGCGCTGCGCAGCAGCGAGCCGTAGTCCTGGATCGAGGCGTGCTTCGGGTACTCGGTGAGGATCAGCTCGATCGTCGCCGCGTTGTAGGCGTTGATCAGGAACGCCATCTGGTCCGCGCGCGGGAGCGCCGCGAACTCGGCGGGCGTGACACGGGCGAGCTGCGCGAGGTATGCGCCGAGGGCTGCGCGCTCGCGAGCGAAGGCCGCGTAGTCGACGCGGCTCGCCGTGCCGCGCGCGTCCTGCAGCTTCACGTGGGTACGCAGCAGTGCGGTCCACGCCGCGTGGCTGCGGTCGAGCTCGGCGTGAGCGGCAGGCGGCGAAAGCAGGGCAGTCATCGCGACCAGAAGTTGCAGCAGAATGCGGCGCATCGGGGCTCCTCGCGTAACCCGTCGAGCGGGAGACGCGTCTGGCTCTACCGAGGTTACGCCCGATGCGCAGCTTGTTTGCAGTCTTCACGGCCTGCCTCGCGCTCGCGACCCCTGCGTGCGCCGCAGAGGCAGAGGCGCCGCGGGCTGCGCCAGAGCTGCGCGGCGAGCAGTGGCTGAACAGCGCCCCGCTGCGCATGCAAGGGCTGCGCGGGAAGGTGGTGCTGGTCGAGTTCTGGACGTTCGCGTGCTCGAACTGCCAGAACGTCGAACCCCATGTGAAGGAGTGGCACGCGAAGTATCAGGCGGAGGGGCTCAGCGTGATCGGCGTGCATTGCCCCGAGTTCGCGCGCGAGCGCGAGCTCGCGAACCTGAAGAAATACGTACGCGAAAACGGCATCGCGTATCCGGTGCTCGTCGACAACGGCTTCCGCACCTGGCGCGCCTACGGGAATCATTACTGGCCGGCGATCTACCTAATCGACAAACGCGGGCGGATTCGCCACGTCGCGATCGGCGAGGGCGGTTACGACCAGACCGAGGCGAAACTTCGCGCGCTGCTCGCCGAGGCGCCCCCGATCACGCCGGTGCCAACCCCCGCCGCGCGGCTCGCACCGTGAGCGCCTGATAACCCGCGCCGGTGAGGCGCTGAACGAGATCGATTGCGTGGGCGTCGGCGCCGATCAGGATGCGTCGCGAGTTGCGTTGCACGCCGCGCACGATGCGCAGCGCGGCGGTCTCCGGCGTCGTGCGCGCCATCTCGTCGAAGCGCCGCGCGGCCTCCGCGTCGGAGATTCCGTCGTGCCGGTTGCGCATGGCGCGCGCGATGTTCGTGCGGATGCCCCCGGGATGTACACACGTCGCCGAGACGCGACGCTGCTCCAGCTCGAGCTCCTGACGCAGACATTCCGTGAAGCCGCGCACGGCGAACTTCGCAGCGTTGTAAGCGCCTTGGCCCGGCACTGCGATCAACCCGAACACGCTCGACACGTTGACGACGTGGCCCTCTTCGGCGGCGAGCAGGTGCGGCAGAAACGCCTTCGTGCCATGGACGACGCCCCAGAAGTTGATCCCGAACAGCCACTCGAGATCGTCGTAGCTCAACTGCTCGATCAATCCGCCCATTGCGACGCCGGCGTTGTTCACGACGAGGTGAACGCCGCCATGCTCGGCAACCACGCGATCCGCCCACGCATGCACGGCTGCGCGGTCCGCGACGTCGACGCGCGCCGCCGTGACCTGCGCGCCCGCGCGCGCTGTGGACGCGAGCCGCGTCGTCTCCGCGAGCGAGGCCTCGTTCACGTCGCTGATCGCGACGTGCATGCCCTCGCGCACCAGCGCGATCGCGAGTGCGCGCCCGATGCCGGAGCCCGCGCCTGTGATGGCCGCGACGCGGCCAGCCAGCTGCCTCATGAGTGCGCTGGCGCGTCCGGCACTTGCAGGCGGTGATGCAGCATGCGGGGGCCGCCGAGCCAGCCGCACAGCTGTGGATCCGCCTCGCGCAGATCGCCCTCGAGCCAGCTGCCATCGGGGCGGAACACGCCGCTCCTCGCCCCGAGCGTGACGCGCACGTGTTGCGCGTCGATGCGCTCGTAGAGCGCGCGCGTGAACGGATGCAGCACGCCTGCGTTGCTCATGCGGTTTCCTCGCGCCTCACGGCTTCGCCAGCCACGTGTCGATCTTGTGATTCAGCCAGCGCACTTTGCTCTCCTGATAACTCGTGAGCGTGACGCCCGGCTTGCGCGTCGTCTCGAGACCGCGCTGCACCTGTTTCATGTTGAAGGTGTCTTGCTCGAACACCTTTGCGAGCACGCCGAGCTCGGATGCGTTCGCCCACGACTCAAGCGCCGTGAGGTGATGCACTTTCGCGGGCGGCGGGCGCGCGCCTTTGAATGGCGAGAGGTAGAGCACCTCCATGATCGAGCTGCGGTGGTCGTTCCCGTTCGGCCGGAAGCGGTAGACGATGCGATTCACGGCGCCCCACGGATGGAAATTCGGGAACACCGTGTAGGTGAGGTTGTCCACGAACTCCGCGTCGGTCCATTCGTCGACCCGGTCGCCCAGCGTCGGCCGCCAGCGATCGCGCGCGTTGTCCGCCGCGACCTCGCGCGCCGTCTTGCCAGCGGGGATCGCGACCGGCAGCGGCTCGCCGATGCGCACGTCGAGCATCGCGCGCAGCATGTCGTCTTCGCTCGGGTTCCAGGTGAGCAGCGGGCTCGGCGTGAGGCTAGGGGTCACGGAGCGCGCGAAATTCTCCCAGCAATCGATCTGCGAGTTCGTGTCGCCCAGGTAGGCCGACGCCTGGGGATGCGTCGCGCTCACGTGATACGCCTCCGCGAATGCCTCCTGCGCGATCTTCCAGTTGGCTTCGATGATCTTCGAGACATGCACCTCGACGTAGCGGTTGCCGAGATCCCAGCGTGCGTAGTGCGGGATCGCGTCGCCCAAGAACTTCTCGAGCGGCTCGGCGTGAGCATCGGGGTTGATCATCACGAAGCCGGCCCAAGTACCGACTCTCGCTTCGGGCAGTGAGAACTCCGCGGGGTCGAGGTGCCGGAGGTCCCACTCGCTCGACGGCGCGCGCTTGAAACGGCCATCGAGGTTCCACGTGAAGCCGTGGTACGGGCACTTGATCTCGCTGCAACCGCCGTCGTAGTCCTTCAGGCGGCGCCCACGGTGCAGGCACGCGTTGTAGAACGCCTTGATCTGGTTCGGCGCCACGCGCATCACCACGAACGAGAGGTTTGCGATGTCGTAGACGATGTGGTCGCCTACTTCGGGAATGTGCTCCTCGCGACACGCGAACTGCCAGACTCGGCTCCACAACTTCTCGACTTCGCGCGCGTGGTAAGCCGGGTCGACGTAGCGATCGTTCGAGAGATCGTGATCGCCGAGGTGCACCGGCGACTCGAGGCGCAGGATCGGAGGCACGGGCCGCGTGTCGGTGTCGAGCAGCTCCTGCCACGTGAGCCCAGGCGAGCGGGGCGTCTGGTCTTCGGCTGCGGCCATCGGGCACTCCTCGTAACGGGTGATGTTCGACCGGAGCGCGGCATGCGGCAACCCAGCGCGCGCGGGGTGGGCCTTGGAGTAGGCTGCGGCCATCGGAGGTTCACGCGATGAAGATCGGACTCGGTCTGTTCCCCACCGAATACTCGATGCGCCCCGTGCCGCTCGGGCGCGCCCTCGAGGCGCGCGGCTTCGAGTCGCTGTTCGTGGTCGAGCACACGCACATTCCGGCCTCGCGCCGCACGCCATATCCCGCCGGCGGCCCGCTGCCCTCTGTGTATTGGGAGAGCTACGAGCCGTTTACGTTCCTGGCGCAGGTCGCGGCGGTGACGGAGAAGCTGCAAGTCGGCACGGGCATCTGCCTGGTGCCCGAGCACCACCCGATCGCCCTCGCAAAGCGCGTCGCGTCGCTCGATTCGCTCTCGAACGGGCGCTTTCTGTTCGGCATCGGCGCGGGCTGGAACGCCGAGGAGCTGGAGAACCACGGCGTCGCATTCGCGGATCGCTGGAAGGTGCTCGAGGAGAGCGTGTACGCGATGAAGGCGTGCTGGACCGAGAAGGACGCGAGCTATCAGGGCAAGTTCGTGAAGTTCGACCCGGTCTGGGTCGAGCCGAAGCCCGTGCGCAAGCCGCATCCGCCGATCCTAATTGGCGCTGCCTCGAAGTGGGCAATCCAGCGCGTCGTAGCGTTCGCCGACGGCTGGATGCCGATCGCCGGCGCCCCCGGTTTCGACGATCAGATCCGGCAGCTCGACGCCGAATGCGCGAAGCAGGGGCGCGACCGCAAGACGATCGACGTCTCGGTGTTCGCCGCGCCCACCGACAAGCCGCAGCTCGAGAAACTGAAGGCGCAAGGTGTGAACCGCGTGATCGCGATCCTGCCGACGCTCTCCGAGGCCGACTCGCTGAAGGTGCTCGACGGCTACGCGGACTTGCTGCGATGGGGCAAAGAGCTGGCGTGAGCGGATGAGGAACGGCGGTTGCGCTCATACGCACCTGGGGTCTGACCCCGCTGCGTACGAGCGCGACGCGGCGCGTCAGGCCTCCTCGCCCTCCGCCTCTGGATCGAGCGAGTTCTGTGCGGCGACTCGCGCGAGCCAATGGCCACTTTGTTTGATGGTGCGCTCGCAGCTCGCGAAGTCGACGTGAGCGAGGCCGAAGCGCTGCGCGAAGCCTTCGGCCCACTCGAAGTTGTCGAGCAGCGTCCAGGCGTGGTAGCCGCGCACGTCGGCGCCTGCGGCGATCGCGTGGCCCACGGCGCCGATGTAGCCGCGGTGGAAATCGATGCGGCGTTGGTCGCGGATCTTGCCGTCGGGGCCAGGGACGTCGCCGTAGGAGCAGCCGTTTTCGGTGATCTCGATCGGCACGCGTCCGTAGTCCGAGGTCACGCGCATCAGCATCGTGTAGAGCGAGTCGGGCCAGACTTCCCAATCGAAATCAGTGCGCCGCCCCTGCTTACCGCCCATACCGAGCGTGCGCGCGCCGAGCCCGATGCGTTCGTCCGAATCCGCGCGCACGAGGCCGCGCGAGTAGAGGTTGACGCCGATCACGTCGAGCGGAGCGCGCATGCGCTCGAAGTCTCCGGGCGCGACGCCCATCAGGTCGTAGGGCGTGCCATCGAGGAACGCGTCGGGGTACCCGCCGCGCAGCGCCGGGCGCAGGAACCAGTCGTTGGTCCACGCGTGCATGCGTTCCGCAGCGGTGACGTCCTGCTGCGAATCGCTGGCGGGCTCCATCGGCTGCATCGAGTACGCGCTCCCGATCACGAGCTCGGCGCGCTCGGTGCGGATCGCACGGAAGGCGTCGCCGTGCGCGAGGTTCACGACGTGCGTTGCCCGTAACAACGCTTCGCGCGAGCGGATACCGGGCGCGTGAATGCCGATGCCGTAGCCGAAGTGGGTGAAGATCCCTGGCTCGTTGAAGATCAGCCAGCTCTGGATGCGGTCACCGAGCGCACGCACCACGTGGTGGGCGTACTCCGCGAAGCGCGCGGCCGTGTCGCGCTCAGTCCATCCGCCACGCTCGTGCAGCGCGAGCGGGAGGTCCCAGTGATACAGCGTCGGGAACGGGCGAATCCCCGCTTCGAGCAACGCGTCGGCGAGGCGCCCATAATAATCAAGGCCTCTGGAGTTCGGCTTGCCGCTGCCTTCGGCCTGAATGCGCGGCCACGCGATCGAGAAGCGGTAGCTGTTCAGGTTCATCGCGCGGCAGAGCGAGACGTCTTCCTTCCAGCGCTGATACGAATCGCAAGCGCGGTCGCCGGTGTCGCCAGTCCTGATCTTGCCCGGTGTGTGCGCGAACTCGTCCCAGATCGAGAGGCCCTTGCCGTCTTGGTCCCAGCCGCCCTCGATCTGATAGGACGCGGTCGCCGCACCCCAACGAAAGCCGTCCGGAAACTTCACGCGCGCCATGCATCCTCCGCAGAGGGCGCACTCTACCTCGCACGCGGCAAGTGACGGCGCCCCCGGCGGCCCCCTCTCAGTTCGGCAGCAGCTTCTCGCACTCGAGATCGTCGAGCGCCGCGCAGCTGCGCTGCGAGAGAGCGCGCGCGATCGCGGCCCCGCGCTCGTTCGTCAAGTCGAGCGTCGCCGCGATCGTGACGGCGTAGTCGAGCAAGTAGAGCGCGCCGAGCCGGTAGTCGTGCCAGAGCGCATCCCATGCGTAGTCGCGCACGCCGCCCGCGCGCAGCCCCGCGAGATAGCGCTCGAGCAGCGCGCGCTCGTGCGCGCGGCGCACCTCGAGCTTCACGCTCTGCGTGAGGTAGTAGGCGAGATCCTGGCCCGGCGAGGACTTCGTAATCGATTGCCAATCGAGGATCGCGAAGGGCGGATGCTCAGGCTGCGTACGAAAGAACATGTTCTCGAGCCGAAAATCTGCGTGTGCAATGACCTGTGGGCCGCTGCACAACCGCTCCAGCAAATTGCGCGTACACGGCCCCACGCGTCCCCCCCACGCGCGCACACGCGCGGGGATGATCTCGGCAAGCTCGTTCTCGAAGCGCGGCCAGCCGAACGCGAAGCCCGCCTCCATGCCGGAGATCTGGCCAGCATTTGCGTGCGACGTCACCCACGCGAATTGCGGCGCGTGGGTGCGCCCGAAGCTCTCGGCGTGGAACGCAGCCATCGCGTCGATCACGACCTCGGCGTCCGCCAGATCGCTGCCGGCGACCTGGTCGCCGATACGGCGGTCGCCGAGATCTTCGAGCAGCAGCACGAAGTTGCTGCTGTGGGCCGCACGCCCGGCGAAGAGACAGCGCGGATGCGGTAGCCGCGTGATCGGCGCGAGCTCCTGATAAAAGCGCACCTCGCGGCCATACATGTCGTAGGTGTCGGCGACGGCGCGGTTCGCCGCTATCGGCGACGGGAACTTCGCGATCAGCGAACGCGGCGCAGAGTCGGCGTCGCCGCTGTAGGTGAGCTGCGCTTTCGCGACGATCCCGATCAGCCCGCCGCCGGCGCCGAGCGGGGCCGCATCGACGGAGACGACGCGCGCACCCGCCGCCAGCGCGCCGCTGCTGCGGAGCGCCTCGGTGAGCCACGCCGCCGAGAGCTGCTCTGCGTTCTGTGGCAAGCGCTCGAGGTCGATCGTCAAGCGGAGCTCTCCGAGTTCGCGGCGCGAAGCGAATCGCGCCTAATAGGGCGCCTGGCCACCGTCGACGTTGAAGAACGCGCCGGTGATGCCGCGGCCGGCGTCCGAAGCGAGTAACACGGCGACCGCCGCAACTTGGGGGGCGCTGTTCAGCTCGCCGGTGAGCGTCTTGGCTTTGAACACTCGCTCGAGCATCTCGTCGTAGCTCAGTCCCATCGCCGCAGCGGTCGTCGGCCCGCCGATCGTCACCGCGTCGGTGAGGATCAAGCCGGGGCAGATCGCGTTCACGGTGATGCCGAGCCGCCCGACCTCGGCGGCGCCGGACTTCGTGAGCCCGTGAATGCCATGCTTCGCGGCGGCATAGCCCGCCATGCCGGGCACGCCCAACTTGCCCTCGACGG
The DNA here is from genome assembly GCA_031396315.1 of Deltaproteobacteria bacterium. Lineage (GTDB taxonomy): Bacteria > Myxococcota_A > UBA9160 > UBA9160 > UBA6930 > VGRF01. The sequence goes on along the minus strand of JANNKN010000570.1, from coordinate 3,052 downwards.
ACGACACGTTGATCACGGCGCCGGACTTGTTGGGGAGCATGTGCGCGAACGCGTGCTTCATGCCGTAGAACACGCTCGTCAGGTTCCACTGGAGGTCGTTCGCCCAGGCCTCGTCGGCGAGCGTCGCGATCGGCGCGGGCTCGGTAATGCCGCCCGCGTTGTTCACCAGGATGTCGAGCCTGCCCCAGCGTTTGGCCGCGGCGTCGACGAAGCGCTTCACGTCGGCGGATGCGCGCACGTCCCCGGCCACGAAGATCGCGCGGTCGCCGGCAGCGAGTTCGTCGAGCGCGCGCTGGCCCTTCGCGTCGTCGCGCCCGTTCAACGCGACGCACGCGCCTTCCGCTAGGAAAGCCTCGACGATGCCGCGCCCGATCCCGCGGCTTCCGCCGGTCACGGCTGCGACCTTTCCGGCGAGCTTCACGAGAGCGGCCGATCGACAGCCGATGCGAGCCGCTGAATCACGCCGACTGTTTCCGGGCCTGCTGCCGTCATTGCGAACCCTCTCCCGCGAAGGCCTGCGAATATACTCCGCTGCCTCGCGGGCGAACGCGGGAGGAGAACGAAATGCGTGCGCTGGAAGGACAAGTGGCGGTCGTGACGGGTGCGAGCCGCGGAATCGGGCGCGGCATCGCCCTCGAACTCGGCGCAGCGGGCGCGACGGTTTACGTCACGGGCCGGACCGTGAAACCGGGCGTCGCAGCCTTGCCCGGCACGATCGGTGAGACGGCGGAGCAACTCTCGGCGCTCGGCGGCCGCGGCATCGCGGTGCAGGTCGATCACGGCGACGACGCACAGATCAAGGCGCTTTTCGAGCGCGTTGCGCGCGAGCAATCGGGTCGGCTCGACATTCTCGTGAACAACGTGTTCAAGGTGCCCGACCCGCCCGTGTGGGGCGGAAGCTTCTGGGAGCACCCGATCTCGATCTGGGACGACCAGGTCGGCATCGGTTTGCGCGCGCACTACGTCGCGAGCGTTTACGGTGCCCCACTGTTGGTCGCGCGGCGCCGCGGGCTGATCGCGAACATTTCGTCGCGCGGCGGCGGCGGCTACGCGATGAGCACCGCGTACGGCGTTGGGAAGTGCGGCCTCGATCGCCTCGCGGCGGACATGGCGCATGAGCTGAGGCCTCACGGCGTCGCGTCGGTCTCGCTCTGGCCGAGCGCAGTGCGTACCGAGTTCGTGCTCGATCAGGCCTCGAAGCGCGACCTCCCGATCGATCTCACGAACGCCGAATCGCCGCGCTTCACGGGCAGCGCGGTGGTCGCGCTCGCCAGCGATCCGTTGCTGCTCGCGCGCAGCGGCAAGACGTTTCGCGTCAAGGAGCTCGCCGCAGCCTACGGGTTCGCGGATCCGGATCCGCCGCGCGCCTGAGCGCGCGCGCCGGCGCGTTCAGTCCGCCGCAGAGGGTCGCAACAAGTATCCGGCCACCATCGCGCGCAGCTCCTGCTCGAACTCGGGTGTTGCGAGGATGGCCGGGGCGTTTGCGAGCGCGGCGTCGAGAATGCCCGGCACACCGTGGGTCATCAGGAAGCTCGCGATCTCTGCGCGCTCGATGCGCTCGGTGCGCAGGATGCCGCGCCCGCGCAGCACGTCGTCTTTGGTCACGAGCGGCGCGCCGGGCTTCGCGCCGCGACCGCGCGCGCGGCGCAGGCCGCGCTGAATCTCTTCGCGATGTGCGAGGAAGAACGTGGGCTCGAGCGCTGCGAGGCGCCGATAGTGCGCGAGCGCCAGCGCGAGGCCCTCACCGATGCGCGCCTCGGTGGTGCGCGAGATACTCTCGCTGCGCCACGCGCGCCACGCCTGCTGGAAGCGCGCGACTTCGTCCTCGTAAACGGCGAACAAGAGCGCGTCGCGGCCGGCAAAATACTGGTAAAGCGAGCCCACCGAGACGCCCGCGCGCTGCGCGACGTTCACCGTGGTGAGCGATTCAGGGCCGCTCGCCTCGAGCACGATGCGTGCGGCCTCGAGGATTGCGTCGACGAGGCGGCGGGAGCGCTCCTGCTTCGGAAGGCGTCGGCGAATCGCGTTGCGCGCGCGAGGCATGGACGCGGTCGGTAGCACGGCGCAAGTTCTGCGGCCTTCGCTCATCTCCAATATCAGGCAGGGCAAACGGGATGCCGCACGCAATCGTGGACCGAGAGGGTCACCTGCTGACGATCACGATGAATCGCCCACAGCGCATGAACGCGCTCTCGGGCGAGATGCTGATTCGCATGTACGACGCGTACGAGCAGGCGTCTCGCGATCCCGAGATTCGCTGCATTCTCGTCACCGGCGCGGGCGGGAATTTTTGCTCGGGCGCCGATCTGCGCGCGATGGCCGGCGACGCGGCCGACGCGGACCGCGAAATCGACGTGCCGGCGCGCATGCGGGTGGATCCAGACCTCGCGTACAAGGCGCTGTTTCGCCACTACCGCCCAACGAAACCGATCATCGCCGCGGTCGAAGGCGTCGCGATTGCGGGCGGCACCGAGATCCTGCAGGCAATGGAAATTCGGGTCGCCGGCGAGAGCGCGCGCTTCGGCGTGTCGGAGGCGCGCTGGTCGCTCTATCCGATGGGCGGCTCGGCGGTGCGGCTGCCGCGCCAGATTCCATACACGCACGCGGCCGAGATCCTCCTGACCGGGAAGCACCTCAGCGCACGCGATGCGCTCGCGTGCGGGCTGGTGGGCCACGTCGTGCCGGACGGGCAGGCGCTCGCGAAGGCGCGCGAGATCGCGGCGGTGGTGTGCGCGAATGGGCCGCTGGCGCTGGAGGCGATTACGCGCACGCTGCACGAGTGCGACGGCATGGAGCTGGATCGAGCGCTGCGACATGAGTGGGAGTACGGGCAGGCGGTGTTTCGATCGGAGGATGCGAAGGAGGGGCCGCGGGCTTTTGCAGAGAAGAGGAGGGCGGTGTTTCGGGGGCGGTGACGGTGGTTGCGGGCAGCGCGCGCGGAGCGGGCGGCGCGCTGCGGGCGATGGCTCGCTCGGGCCCTTTGGGGTGAAGTGAGGTTGTTGGGGGTGCGAGCGGTTGCGGGAAGGCGGGCTCTGGTGTTAGGGCCGCTCGC
>JANNKN010000568.1:0-4187 GCA_031396315.1 Deltaproteobacteria bacterium | reverse complement strand
GACCGCGAGGCCTGCGGCGAACACAGGCCCGCGCAGCATGTCGCAGACGAGGTGCATCTGTTCACCGCCGGTGAGCTTGCGGCAGTGCGCGGTGAAAGCTTTCACGCCGTCCTTCGACTTGAAGCGATCGAACTGCTTCTGGTCGATGCCGACGATGCCGTGCTGCTCGAGCGCGGCGCGGCGCTCGGGACTCCCGGAGCAGAAGTAGGCGCTGTGGCCCTCGGACTTCGCGAGCTGGAGAAAGAGCTCCGAGACGCCGCCGCCGAAGCCGAGCACGTTCACGAGCGCGCGCCGTTCGTAGGGAACCTTGAGGCGGTAGATCCCGAGTGCACGGCGCCAGAGGTGATACGCGGTCGGCGCTCGCAGCGGCAGCGCGGCGATCTCCCAAAGCGAGAGCCCGCAGCCGAGCGGCGCGGGAATCAGCTGCCACTCCCCAACAACCGCCTCCTTCGCGTACCAGCCGACCGAGTCCTCGGCGTCGTACGCCCAAATGCGCGTCGGGAAGCCGTATTCGTCGGGCCCGCCATTGCAGTGCGTGATGACGATGTCGCCGGGCTTGAACTTCTTCACGTTCGCGCCGACCGAGAGGACCTCGCCGGTCGCACTGTTTCCCGGGACCATCTTCCCGCCGCGCACATCGGCGATGTTGATCGTGTCCGCGGTCGAGGCGTGATCGATGTTGTGCTCCGCCGAGACTGCGAGGATGCGCAGGTGAACGTCGTTCGGGCCGACCGCCCGCAGTTCGAGGGTGTCGAGCGCGAGCACGCGCGAGACGTCGACCTTCGAAGGGTCTCCGCCCACGCGGGCTTTCTCGGCGACGACGGCGGCGGCGGAGATCGAGTACGCGGCGACGGAAGGCATCGGGGCTCCTGGGTGGGAAACGCGGGCGCGCAGCTTAATCCACATCGCGGCGAAGTGGACGGCGGGCGCACCGGCGACCGCGGCGCGGAAGCTTACGTCGCGTGCCCTGCCGCTAGGGAAACGCCGGCGCGCACACCTGCAGCACGGCCGCCGTCGCCGGCACGAGCAGTGAGCGTGTCGCGATTACGGCGTCGGCAGTCGTGCACGCGCTCGACCCACCCACATTGCAGAGTTGCGGCTGCGCGAGCGTCGCTGTCGGTGGCACGAGCAGCGAGCGTGTGATCAGCGTCGCGTCCGCAGTCGTTACGCGGCCGTTGCCGGAGACGTCTCCGCATTGGCAGCGATCGCCGATTCCGTCGGGCGCGGCGGCCGCGCCAACGCCGCCGACGTCGGCCTGGCTCATGTCGGCGATCAACCGGCAGTTGTCACGGCAGGCGCTCGTGCTCCCGCCTGTGCAAACCGGCGCTTGCGGCGGCAGCGCCGTCGGACACGCGCCGGCCTGACAAGTGAGAGTGAACTGGTAACGGCCGGCGTTGTCGTAGCCGGTGTCGCTCACGATCAGGCGGTGCGCGCCATCGATCGAGAGCGCGACGTCGATGATGCAGGGCGTCGGGCAGCTCGTCGGAGCCTGGACGATCGCGCCGCTCGGATCACGAATCTCGAACGTCGGCGAAACGCCGCCACTCAGACCTGAAAGCGCGACGCGCACTGTCGTTGCGGCTGCGCCGTTGAAGCTGAAGGCATCGATGTCGATCGATGTGGCGAGGCCCGCCGTGCGCTCGGGCTCGGGAGGCTGCGCGATCCCGTAGACGACCGAAGGCGCATCCGGATCGAGGAAGCCGTCGAGGTCACTGTCGCACGCTCCGACGAGGCAGTGCAGGCTGAGCGCGTAGCTCCCGACCTGATCGTGGCCGGTCTCGAACACGAGCAGCGTGTGCGGGCCGGTGATCGTCGGAGAGAACTCGACCGCGCCGGGCGTCGGGAACGACGCTTGTGCGAGCGGCAGGATCGCGCCGTTCGGGTCGCGTATCTCGATCAGCGGCGCGATCACGCCGGCCGGATCCGAGACCACGAGCCGGGTGATGCTGCCGGCAGTCGCCTGGAAACCGAACGCATCGCCGTCGATCGCGGGCGAGAGCGAATCCTGCGCTGGAGCGTCGTACGCGAGCGTCGGAGCGCTCGGATCCGGCGGCGGCGCGGCATCGCTGTCGCACGGTCCCGCGGCACACGTCACGCTCAGCTGATAGTCGCCGGTGTTGTCGAGCCCGCTCTCGGAGATCTTCAGGACGTAATCGCTGGCGAGTGACGGCAAGAACTCGACGCCGCCAGGCGACGCGAAGGACACCGGCGACGCCAGCGCGCTGCCCGAAGTCGGATCGAAGAGCGTGACCGGCACGCTGTTCCCGTCGAACACGGAAATGGCAGGCGCCACGCCGCCCGAGATCCCGGCGACCACGAGACGCACGACGGTGCCGAGCTCGCCATTCACGAGGAACTCGTCGTCGTCGATCCCGCTCGAGAACGAGCAACCCGTAGTGACCGCGCTGTACGACAAAATCGTGAGCCCGCCGGCAACGCATGGCACCGTGGTTTCGACTTGCTGTGCCGACGCGAGCGACGCGATCCCGAGCCATGCCCCGACCGCGAGCTTCGTTGCTGTACGGATCACTGAGTGTTCTCCCATCCGATACTCGGAGCGAGATCTCCGAGATCGATCGTCGAACAAAAATCGGCCCCGAGAACGCGAGATCTCGGGGCCGACTCGAACTTCTGAGACTGTTGCTTCAGGCGCGGCGTTTGCGTCCGATCAGTGCGAGGCCGCCGAGACCGACTGCGAGCAGTCCGGCCGTCGCGGGCTCCGGCACGCCCACGACCTGGGCGACCGTCGTCGGGCCGACGAAGATGTCGTTGAAGCCGCTGTCGGTGATCGTGCTCGCGCCCGTCAGCGTCACGGTCGTCCCCGGCGCCGCGCCGGCGGCGACGTTGATCGTGAAGGACGCAACGGTGAACGGGGCGGACGCATCGCTCGAGAGCGCGGCGCCGAACGAGAAGTTGACGCCGCCAGCGGGGCAGCTCGACTGCACGCCGGCCTGCGCAGCGCACGAAACCAGAGAGATGCCGGCAGTGTCGCTGACTTCGAAAATCAAGTTGAAGCCCGCGACCAATCCCGCGTCGGGCGTGATGCCCAGCGTGATCGTGGCGCTCGTACCCGCGGTGAGACTGACAGCGGCCGTGCCGCCATCGATCGTCACGATCGGGACCGCGTTGGCGGCGCTGGCGACGAGGCCGGCTGCAAGGAATCCGAGTAACTGCTTCCGCATGGAGCGATCTCCCTACCCATTCAGTTCGTTGAAAATCATTCTCTTGAAGATCAAGTCAGTGCACTTGTGAAGTGGCTCGAACTCCCCGCGCGTGTCACGGAGAAGCGAGAAAAGTCGGCTTTCGACGCGAATGCGAGCTTCTCGCGAGCCGCGCTCGCCGCCGCTGGCGCCTCTACGGCAGCCCCGGCGCACACACCTGCTGCACGGTCGCGGTCGGCGGCACGAGCAGCGCGCGCGTCGCGATCACGGCGTCCGCCGTGGTGCAGGTGGCGCTGCCGCCGACGTTGCACAGGTCCGCTCGAGTCAGCGTGGCCGTGGGCGGCACTAGCAGCGAGCGCGTGATCAGGGTCGCGTCCGCGGTGGTCACGCGGCCGTTGCCGCTCACGTCGCCACATTGGCAGGCGTCGCCGATGCCATCCGGGACAGAGGCGGCGCCGATGCCGCCGACGTCGGCCTGATTCGCGTTCGCGAAGCTCGGGCAGTTGTCGAGCCAGTCCGAGAGGCCGTCGCCGTCCTTGTCCTCGGTGATCCCGATGCGGACGGTGTGTCTCGCCACCGCCTGCGAGCCAGTGGCGATCGCGACGATCGGAACCAGGTTGCCGTTGGCGTATGTGTTGAACAGCTGCGGCGGGATCGAGACCGCGACCGGCGAGGCCGGAGCCAGGCTCGCGAGGTTCCACTCCACGCGCTCCCGCAGGTCGCAGCTCGTATTCAGGTTGCCCGAAGTGGTGCAGTCCGCGGCGCCAGTCGCATTCGCCTGCGCGAAGGAAGCCACGAGCGGAACCCGCGCTTCGAGTGCGACGTTGGTGAGGGTGGCCGCGCCGTTGTTCGTCGTCGTGTACTGCACGTCGAGGAAGTTCCCGGGTAATGCGGGGTTGGGCGTCGCGGTGATCGTCAGACCGAGCGGCGGGCTCGACTGCGCGCCGGTCACCGCGACGGCACGCGCGATGTGCGCGTTCGCGGCCGCAACGCGGATCGTGGCGACAGCGCGCAGGAGATCGCCGG
>JANNKN010000563.1:0-5270 GCA_031396315.1 Deltaproteobacteria bacterium | reverse complement strand
GCGGGCCTCGAGATGATCGCCTTGCGCGGCGAGCACCCCCTCCCAAGCGCTGCGGGCCTCGGCGTGGCGATCGAGCGCGGAATAGGCGCGCGCGATCGCGACGCGCGGCCGCAAATCGCCCGGCATGAGCTGTTCGGCCTGTTGGCTCAGCTCGAGCGCGCGCGCGTGCTCGCCGCGCGCCTCGGCGTTCGTGGCGCCGGCGAGCAAGAGTTCTGCGTCCTTGCCGTCGATCAGGCCCTGGCGCACCTGCAACCAATTGGGGTCGTCGGAGCCCGTCACGCTCGCGAGCCGTGAGCGTTCGGCCAGCGAGAACCGCGGATCTTCCGCCGAGCGCACGAGTTCCTCGCGAAGCGCATCCGAGGCTCGCCCCTTGCCTCCCACGAGCGCAAAGGCCGCGTCCGCGGGTCGGCCGGAGCTCAATGCGTCTGCCGCGCGCTCCCACGCCCCGAACTCGCCGAGACGTGCGCTCTCGGGCGCGCCTCGCAGCCGGAGCCCGCGAACGATGGGCTGAGCGGAAGTGGTGAGCAGCTCGCCGAGTTTCGCGAGCTTGCCTTCGGCATGGCCCACCGCGAGCACGCTACCGGTCGCGCCGTCGTAGACGCGCATCCAGACTTCCGCCTCGCCGCGGGCGTACTGGAGCTCGGTCGTGAATACGTGAGTTGCGCGAGACGCGGCGGCCGCAGCGCGGGCGTCGGCACCGTGTAGCGGCCGCGCATTCGGACCCGCAACCGCGACGATGGCGGCCTCCGCCTCACGCCGCGGCACGATCTCGGCGCCCGCGACCGCGAGTTCCGCGCTCCACCATTCGCGAACGCCACCGTCGATTCCGCGGAACACCGCGCCGGCGTGCACCGGCAGCACGAGCGCGTGAACCTTCTGCACTGCGGGCGTGCGGGGCTTGGCCGCAGCGTCGCCTTCCGCCTGGCCAGCGAGGGCAAGGAGGGCGACTCCCGCGAAGGCACCAGCAGCGCGCGCAAGCAAAGCCATGAGGCTTGTTGCATCGGCTGTCAGCGCACGCGGGTTTACGGGGTCCTGCCGATCTTCTGCAGCCTCGTCAGGGTCGAATCATGAGGCCGCGAACCGCAGCGCCTCCGCCAGCACCCGGTCGGGGCGTTCCATCACGACCAAGTGGCCAAAATCGAGCTCGCGGTACTCACAGGCCAGCATCTGGTTGGCGAGCGACTGGCCCCAGGCCGCGGGGAAGTTGCCCCGCCCCGCCCGCAACCAGAGCGTGCGTGTCGGATGGCCGGCGACGATCGCCGCCGTGTCGAGGTCTTGGCCTTGGTCGAAGATTGCGGCCTCGACCGCGCTCGGACACTGGAGCGTCACGCTGCCATCCGCCCGTTCGCGCAGGCCGTCGAGGGCGTACAGATCGAGCACCTCGGGCTGCCAGCTCGCGAACACCGAGCGCTGTCCCCAAGCGGCGCGCGCCTGCGCACGGCTTGGCCACTCTGTGCGGCGGCGGCGCGCACCCTCGGCGAGCGCGTTCGGGCCCGTGCGCAGCTTGGCCGGAAGCAGCGCGGCAGGCGGCGTCACGACTGGATCGACCAGCACCAGGCGCTCGAACAGCTCGGGCCGCGCCCGGCTCGCGCCGAGCATCGCGGTACCCCCGAACGAGTGCCCCACGCCGAGCGCGACAGGCCCGTGCTGCGAGGCGAGCGCCGCGGCGGCCGCTTCGAGATCGCGCGCGAATTCGGGCCAGGCGTAGGCGGCCGCGCCCTCGGGTCGTGAGGAATCGCCGTGCCCGCGCGCGTCCAGCGCGATCACGCGGAAGCGCTCACGCAGCCCGTCGGCGATCGGCGCCCACACGGCCTTGCAAAAGCCCGTCGCGTGATGGAGCAGCGCGAGCGGCCCGTCGCCGCCCCAATCGAGCAGCGCGAGCTCGACACCGCGCGCAGGCAGCGAGAGCGTTCGGCGCTGCGCGCGCGCCAGCATTGCGCGAGCCCCGGTCATCTCGGTCACGTCCATCTCCCGCCGGCACGAGCTGTGCGCGGCCTTGCGCCTCGCGGCTTGATAGCTCGCGCCGGGCGCGCTTCGCCGCCCGAGGAATCGGCCTACGCTGCGCGGCGTGGAAATGCTGATCGAGCGAGTGCGCACGAATCTCGCGCGCTTTGCGCCGCGCAGGCGCAGCCTCGCGCTCGATGGGCGCAAGCACGCCGCGGTCGCGCTCGCGCTGATTCCCGGCGAGGCCGGCGCGCCGAGCTTCGTGCTCACGCGTCGCGCGGCGAAGATGCGGCGTCACGCGGGCCAGTGGGCACTGCCCGGCGGGCGGCTCGATGACGGCGAGACGCCCGAGCGCGCAGCGCTGCGCGAGATGCGCGAAGAAGTCGGCCTCGCACTCGACGATGCCGCGGTGCTCGGCCGGCTCGACGACTACCCCACGCGCTCGGGCTTCGTGATCACGCCGATCGTCGTGTGGACGGGCGAACACCCCGAATTGCGCCCGGACCCGAGCGAAGTCGCTGCGGTCTACCGTGTGGCGATCGCCGATCTCTCACGGCCTGGCGTGCCGCATCTGCGCCGCATTCCCGAGAGCGAGCATCCGGTGATCTCGATCCCGCTGCTCGACACGCATATCCACGCGCCCACTGCCGCGATCCTGTTCCAGCTGCGCGAAGTCGCGATTCACGGGCGCGACACGCGGGTGGACCACTACGAGCAGCCGGTGTTTGCTTGGAAGTGAGAGAGTGAAGAGAGTGAAGGATTGCGCGAAGCGGGTCGGACCGTGACATGAGTAGCGAGGCGGCGCCGGGGGCGGCGCAGCTCGCTGCGGCTCGGCGCTCGGCCGCGCGCGCGACGGCTCGGTGTTGAGGGGCGTCGGGGTGGGCAGACGCACGGAGATGGTTCTTGGCTTGGGTGCGGCCTGCGCTTGGCCTCGCCTTCGCGACTGCCCCGCCCCCTGCGCCGACGTGGCGCGGTGGAACCTGGCGCGTGGCGGCGCCGACGGGAAGAGGGGAAGGCGAATCGAGAGCGCCGTCGAGGCGCTCTCGATTCGCGCGGAGGTCGAGGTGCGTTGCGCGTCGCGCGTTGCGCGGGGTTAGCGGACGCGGACGTTTGAGCGGAAGAAGGAATCGAGGTCGAGGCCGGTGACTTTTTCGGCGGTGATTTGGAAGCCCGCGGTTGTTACGGGCGCTAGCTGGCGCGCGAGCACGGCGACGACGGCGTCGAGGTTCATGCGATCGCTCGTCTCGTCGCGAATGTGCGCGTCGAGCGCGCGCAGCACCGTGACGGCGCGCGCAGTCGCTGGGCCGGACGAGCGCTTGCCGGCAAGCGGCGCATTTCGGCCCTTGCGCTCGATTGCGTCGAGTGCGCGCTCATGGCGGCGTTTGCTCACCCCGCGTGAGCGCACGAGCAGCTCGAGGCTGTAGTACTCGGCGAGCCCCTCGACGACCCAGTCGCCGTCCGCGCCGGCGCGCGCGCGCGTGACTGCGTGAAACAGCTCGTGGAGGATCGGGCTCGTCACGTCGGGCGTGATCAGCGGGCGGTCGGCGTGCAGGAACACCGAGTTCGGCCCCGAGAGCCCGCCGCGCCACATCGGGTCGCCGGCTGAGACGATCAGGATCCGGTCGGGCAGCTCGCCGAGCACGGCCTTCAGCTTCGGCAGCGTCCAGCGCAGCAGCGCGAGGATGTCGTGGCGGCGAACGCCTTGGCCGACCGGGCCCGCGACCGCAACGCGCGAGCCGGCGATGTGTTCGCGCAAGACGCCGATGCGGCCGAGCGCGAACCAACCGACGGGCCGGTCGAAGTTTCGCACCGGGTTGTCGACCTGATAACTCCCATCCGTGAGTCGCGCGTACGGCACCGCAATCTTCCAGCCTTCGGGCACGCGCAGCCGCAGCGTCGAGCGCGAGACCGCGCCGATGCTGGCGCGCGCGCGTGTCGGTGGAAACAAATCATCGCCGCGAAACAGCGCCCAGTCTTCGGCGCAGCGCGCGTCGTAGGCCGAGGAAGTGCGCAGGTTGTCGAGGCGGAACGTGTATCGGATCGCACCACCGCGCGCGGGCGGCACCCAGCGCACGACCGCCCCGTTCACCACGATTTTCCCGTCGCCGCGGAAGTCGACGTGCCGCTTGGGGTCGATCTGGAACTCGAAGAAGCGAATCGCGAGCGCACCGGCGCCGACGCGAATCGAGGCATGCGCGAGCCGCTCACTCGGCACGACGCGCGCCTCGAAGGTGACGAGATAGGCACTCGCCCGCGGCGGCGCGGGCTGCGCGAGTGCGCTGGCCGCGAACCCGAGCAGCGCGATCGAGAGCGCCGAGAGCCGCGTGCGCATCAAGCCGCCTTCGGCCGCGCGACGCGCGCCACTTCGCGGCCGAGCGCGACACGCGCCTCGGTCGACATGTCGTTGCGCTCGCCGCGCCGCCACGCGCCGAGCGCCTCGTCCACAGCGTCGAGGCGAGGCCCGAGCCCCGCGCGATTCGCGAGCTGAATCGCAAGCCCGGGCCGCGCGTTCAACTCGAGGATCGCGGGGCCGAGGTTGGCATCGATCACGACATCGGCGCCGACGTAGCCGAGGCCCGTGCGGCCCGCCGCCCATACGGCGGTCGTCAGCACCTGGTCGTAGCTCGGGATCGCGAAGCCGACGAGATCGCGCTGGTTATCAGGATGCTTTGTAATCGTCTCGCCGCGAAACATCGCGTGCGTCGTCACCCCGAGATCGAGATCGATGCCCACGCCGAGCGCTCCCTGATGCAAGTTCGCGCGGCCGCCGGAGCTGCGCGTCGGCAGGCGCATCATCGCCATCACCGGAATCGTGCGGTACACGATCACGCGCAAGTCCGGCACACCGTCGACCGCAAGCGGCGCGATCTCTGGATGCGTGACCAGCTTCTCCTCGACCATCGCCGCGTCGGCGTGCCCGGCGAGCGAGTAGAGGCCCGAGATGACGCCGGCGGCGTGATAGATGAAATCGTCGGTGGAGATGACGCGGTTGCCGCGCATCATCTTGCCGTCGCGCAAGTCGATCACGAGGATGCCGTTGCCCATCGCGCCGCGCGCAGGCTTGAGCACGAATGCCTGTTCGCCTGCGAGCTGTGGCAAGAGCCGCTTCGCCTGCGCGTGCACCTCTGCAACCGCCAGCAGGCGCGGCACGGGAATGCCGGCTTCTTGGCACATGCGTTTGGTCGCGAGCTTGTCGTCGACGAGCGGATAGAAGCGCCGCTCGTTCACGCGCAGCGTGTACTTCTGATTGCGCGCATTGATCCCGAGCACGCCCAGCGCGTGCAACCGCCGCGGAAGCATTAGGCCGCCTCCACGCCCGGATCGGC
>JANNKN010000527.1:0-12762 GCA_031396315.1 Deltaproteobacteria bacterium | reverse complement strand
AGGTCAGGCCGATGATGGCGTTCATCGGCGTGCGGATCTCGTGGCTCATGTTGGCCAGGAAGGCGCTCTTGGCCCGGGTCGCGGCGCGGGCGCACGCGGACCGCTAAACCGCGCGCCCGCCATGATTCGCATCGACGGCGTCTCGAAACGCCACGGCCACCAGATTCTCTTCCTCGAGGCTTCCGCCGCGATCAATCGCGGTGAGAAGGTGGGGCTCGTTGGGCCGAACGGCGCCGGCAAGACGACGATCTTTCGCCTGATCACCGGCGAGGAAGAGCCCGACGACGGGCAGGTCGCGGTCGATCGCGGCGTCACCGTCGGATACTTCAGCCAAGACGTCGGCGAGATGGCGGGCGCGACCGTGCTCGAAGCGACGCTCGACGGCGCGGGCCCGGTCGCCGCTGCTGCGCACGAGTTGCACGAGCTCGAAGCCGCGATGGCGGATCCGGAGCGCGCGGGCGAGCTCGATGCGCTCGTCGAGCGTTACGGCGACGTGCATGCGCGCTTCGAGTCGATGGGCGGCTACGCGCTCGAAGCCCGCGCGCGCGAAGTGCTCGCGGGCCTCGGCTTCGCGGAGGAGCAAGTCGCGGGCGACGTGGGCGCGCTCTCGGGCGGCTGGAAGATGCGCGTCGCGCTCGCGCGCATCCTCGTGATGCAACCCGACGCGTTGTTATTGGACGAGCCCACGAACCACCTCGACCTCGAGTCGATTCTTTGGCTCGAGGATTTCTTGCGCGCGTTTCAAGGCGCGCTCGTGATGACCTCGCACGACCGGGAGTTCTTGAACCGCATGGTCGGCAAGATCGTCGAGATCGATTCGGGCGAGCTCACTTCGTACACGGGCAATTACGATTTCTACGAGCGCCAGCGCGCGCTCGCCGAGCGCGGGCAGGCAGCGCAGTTCGCGCGCCAACAGACGATGCTCGCCAAGGAGCAGGCCTTCATCGAGCGCTTCAAGGCGCGCGCGAGCCATGCGGCGCAGGTGCAGTCGCGCATCAAGCGCATCGAGAAGATCGAGAAAGTCGAGCCGCCAAAGAAGCGCGAGGTAATCGAGTTCACGTTCCCGACGCCGCCGCGCTCGGGCGACGACGTCGCACGCATCGCGGGGGTGCACAAGGCGTATGGCGCGCGCAACGTCTTCGGCGGCCTCGATCTCTTGATCCGACGCCGCGAGCGTTGGTGCGTGATGGGCGCGAACGGCGCGGGCAAGTCGACGCTGCTGAAGATGGTCGTCGGCGAGACGGCGCCCGACGCCGGTGCCGTAACAATCGGCGCGGCGGTGAAGCTCGGCTACTTCGCGCAGCACTCGATGGAGCTGCTCGCGCCGGACGCTTCGGTCTGGGAGACGCTGCACGAAGCCTACCCGAGCGCATCGATCGGCTCGCTGCGCACGCTCGCCGGCTGCTTCGGCTTCTCGGGCGACGATGTCGAGAAACGCGTGCGCCTGCTCTCGGGCGGCGAGAAGGCGCGGCTCGTGCTCGCGCGCATGCTCTACGACCCGCCGAACTTTCTCGTGCTCGACGAGCCCACCAACCATCTCGACGTCTGGACCAAGCAGATGCTGATCCAGGCGCTCGCCGAGTACGAGGGCACGCTGCTGCTGGTCTCCCACGATCGGCACTTCCTGACGGCGCTCACCAATCGCGTGCTCGAGCTCGACGGGGGCGACGCGCGCCTCTACGGCGGCGGTTACGCTGAGTATGTCGCCGCCAGCGGCCACGAAGCGCCGGGGATGCGGAGCGCGTAGCCGAGCTGGCGCGCGCTCGGCGGGCTCGTTCTCGCCTGAGTGTTATTCCTTCGCCGCCGCACGGATCGGCCGGAGCTCCACGTGACCACACTATTCGATACCGCGAAGCCGCTGCCGCGCGCCGTGATCCTCGCGGTCCAGCTGCAAGGCACCTCCGAGGGCGAGTTCGCCTCCTCGCTCGAGGAACTCTCGCGGCTCGGCAGGACGCTCGGCCTCAACATCATCGGCCGCGTGACGCAGAAGCGTTCGCGCCTCGCGCCGGGCATCGTCATCGGCGAGGGCAAGCTGCAGGAGCTCGCGCGCTGGACGGGAGGCACGGGCAAGGTCCACATCGGCCCGCCGCAGACGAAGAAGAACACGAAGAAGCGCGACGGCGACAAGGCCGAGGCGGCCGAGCCGGACGAGACCGAAGGCGACGAGGGCACCACGACCGTGGATGCCGACACTGCTGTCGACGCTGCCGCGCCGCAGAGTGAGCCCACCGCGAACGAGCCGCTGCCGCCTGATGAACGCGCGGGGGTCGTGCTCGTCGATCACGATCTCTCGCCGTCGCAGGCGCGCAACCTCGAGAACGCCACTGGCGTCGAGGTGATCGATCGCAGCGGCGTGATCCTCGCGATCTTCCAGCGCCACGCGCGCAGCCGCGAAGCGCGCCTGCAGGTGGAGATCGCGCGCCTCCAATACGTCGCGCCGCGCCTGCGCGAGACGAGCCTCGGGCAAGATCGACAAGGCGGGGGCGTCGGCGCCAAGGGCGCAGGCGAGAGCAGCGCCGAGCTCGATCGCCGCAAGATTCGCGATCGCATCGCCGAGCTGCGCCTCGAGCTCGCCGCGATCGAACGCGATTCGAGCACACGCCGCAAACGCCGCGGCGAGCTCAGCAAAGTCGCGCTCGTCGGCTACACGAACGCCGGCAAGTCGAGCTGGATGCGCGCACTCACGGGCAGCGAAGTACTCGTGCAAGACAAGCTGTTCGCGACGCTCGACACGACCGTGCGCGCGCTCCAGCCCGCGACCACGCCGCGCATCCTCGTCTCCGACACCGTCGGCTTCATCAAGAAGCTCCCCCACGATCTCGTCGCGAGCTTCCGGTCGACGCTCGACGAAGCGCGCGAGTGCGATCTGCTGATCCACGTCGTAGACGCCGCGGATGCCGCATTCCCCTCGCACATCGATGTCACGCGCGCAGTGCTCCACGACATCGCCGCCGACGAGAGCCCGGCACTACTGGTCCTCAATAAGTCGGATCGCCTCGCACCCGAACAGCGCGCACGCCTCGTCGCCGAGTACCCCGACGCACTGCTGCTCTCCTCGCGCGACAAAGCCGACGTCGCGAAGCTCCACGCCTGCGTCGTCGCCCAATTCGAGCGAGGCATGGAAGAGGCGGAGCTCGTGATTCCGTATGCGCAATCCCGCCTCGCGGCTGAAGCCCACGCGACCCTGCGCGTGCTCGCCGAAGCCCACGAGTCCGACGGCACGCACTTGAGGCTGCGCGGCCCGCACGAGGCGATCGCGCGCTTGCGGAATGCGCTCAGCGCCGGCTCGGTTCAGAGGTAACCGAGCGCGCGGAGCTGTTCGCGGACGTCATCATCGAGCTCGGCGCCGCGGCGAGTTCGCGGATCCGCGGGCAAGCGTTCGGGGTAGGCACTCAGCCACGCATCGAGCGCGGCGCGCAGAGCGGCGACGCGCTCCGGGTTTTCGGCCGAGACGTCGCGTAGCTCGAGCGGATCTCGCACGAGGTCGAAGAGCTCGAGGCTGCCGGAGCCCCAGGTCGTGAGCTTCCAGTCGCCGGATCGCACGGTGCGCGCGGGCCAGTCGACCGCTTCCGGCTTCGACGTGCGCCGCCCGCGCGCCGCCGCCATCGCCGCGGAGTTGGGAACGTACTCGGAAACCACGAGCGGCCAGCTCTGCGGCGAGCGCGCGAGCAGGTCGTGCCCCTCACCGCTCGGCGAAAGGCCGGTCCATGCGCGCAGGGTCTGGTTCACGTCGAGCAGGTTGTGTTGCTCCGCATTGCGCGCGCCCGCGATCTGGTGGCCCGGCGCGACGAGCACCAACGGAACCCTAATCAGAGTGTCGTTGACATCGAGCGTGTGCTGCCAGCGCTCGCCCTCTCCGAAATTTTCACCGTGGTCCGAAGTGATGAAGACGGCCGCGGTCCGGAGGTCGACGCGGCTCCGCAACAACTCGAAGAGTGCCCCGAGCTGCTCGTCCTGAAAGCGCACGGCGCCGTCGTAGAGACTGCGGAGCGCGCGGATCTCCGCAGGCGGCCTCGGGCCCGCCTTGTGCCACTGAATCGCGTCGAAACGCCGCACGCTTCGCAGCGCATCGACCCGATCGCGCAGGGAGCCCCGGCGATGGCGTGCCGGCGGGAGGTACGGGTCATGCGCCTCGTACAAGTTCACGAACAAAAAAAACGGGCGCGCGGGATCGCGCTCGCCGAGCCAAGCGGCGAGCCCCTCGAGCGTCTCGCTCCCGCCCTTGTCGATCCAGCGGTCGAAGCCGCAGCCGCTGTATCGCATCAGCGCCGCGAGCCCGAGGCGATCCCGCGGAAGGAAATGGGTCGACATTCTTCGCTCGAAGCCCTGGAACAGGTTCCCGACTCGGAGCCAGGAGTTGCCCGAGAACGCGGCGGTCTCGAAGCCGCGATTCTGCAGCTCCTCCGCGAGTGTCGTTACCTCGTCGCCGAGCCGCCGCATCGAGTGCTGTCCGACGCCGTGGGTGCGCGGCACGAGCCCGGTGAAGAGCGACACGTGCACCGGCAGCGTCCAGCTCGCCGGCGCGATCGCCTGCTCGTACAGGACTCCCTGCGTCGCCAATGCATCGAACGCCGGCGTTGGGTTTCCCGCCGCGCCGTAGGCCCCTAATGCGTCGGCCCGCACGGTATCGAGCACGATCACGACCGCGGATCCTGGGACTGCGCGTACCGGAGCGGCAGCAGAATTCGAAGGGACGACGCGAGGCCAAGTTCCGGCGAGTGCGACGGAGAGCGCGACGACGTTCAGCGCGATGGACGCTCGCGGGAAGCGCAAGCACGTCAGAAGGAGCGGGAGCGCGCCGAGGAGCGAGCAAGCGAGCCACCAACGGGGGGACGCGATTCGTGCGAAGCCGGCGGCCGCCATCAGGAGCGCGAAGCCCCAGCAGAGCGCGCCAGCTTTTCGCAGCTCGATGTGGCGATTCCGCAGCCAAGAGGCGACCGACGAGAACGTGAGAATCCCCAACACCGGGGAGAAGGTCGCCGTGAATCGCAAGATTCCGCCGAGCCGCTCTTCCGGCGGGAGGTCGCGTGCGAACGCGTAACCCACTGCGACGACGGAGAGCGCGCCAGCGAGGCCTGCGGCGAGCGCGATCAGCGTGTTGCCCGACGCCGCGAGGCGGCCTCGCGTGACGAGCGTGATGAACGCTCGAAGGGCGAGGCCGAGACCCCCGCCAAACGCAGCGGCGAGCGCCACCGCGAGCACGGCTTCGTGTGGTGCAACGGCGCGGCCGACGAGCGAGAGATCGAGCAGCTCGGCATACGCGAACGCCGCGGCGCATGCCCCGCTCGTCCCGGCCATTGCGGACGCGTGGTCCGCTCGCATCGTTCGAGGAGCAGTCAAGCGCCGGCGACCGCGCGCTGCCTCAACCAATGATCCGCGAGCACGAGCAGCATCATCGCCTCCACCATCGGCACCGCGCGCGGTAGCACGCACGGATCGTGTCGCCCCGAAGCCGACAGCGTCACCGCCGCGTTGTTACGGTCGACCGTCGCCTGTGCCACGCCAATCGTCGCGGTCGGCTTGAACGCCACCGCCAGCTCGATGCGCTCACCATTGCTGATGCCACCTTGCACGCCGCCCGAGCGATTCGTCGCGGTGCGCGGCCGACCGTCCGGGCCAGGCGTGAATGCGTCGTTGTGCTCGCTGCCCGTGAGCAGCGTGCCCGCGAACCCGCTACCGATCTCGAAACCCTTCGCCGCCGGCAGCGAGAGCATCGCCTTCGCGAGATCCGCCTCGAGCTTGTCGAACACTGGCTCGCCGAGCCCCGCCGGCACGCCGCGCGCGATGCAGCGCACGACGCCCCCTAATGAATCCTGCCGACCACGTGCGGCATCGATCGCGTCTTCCATGCGCTGCGACGCTTCGCGATCCGGGCAGCGCACGGCGCTCGCCTCGACCTCGGCGAGCGTGAGCGCATCGAGATCCACCTTCGCCTCGATCGCCTGTACGCGCGATACGAACGCCAGCACTTCGATGCCCGCCGACTCTAGTAACAACTTCCGTGCGATCGCCGCCGCGGCGACGCGGCCGACCGTCTCGCGCGCGCTCGCGCGCCCGCCGCCCTGCCAGTTGCGAATGCCGTACTTCGCTTCGGTGGTGAAGTCCGCGTGCGAAGGGCGGTAGAGATCCTTCATGTCCGCGTAGGCCGAGGGCCGCGCGTCCTGATTGCGCACGAACATCGCGATCGGCGAGCCGAGCGTTAGCCCCTCGAACACGCCCGACACGATCTCGACGCGATCTTCTTCTTGGCGCGGCGTGGTGAAACGATTCTGCCCAGGCTTACGGCGATCGAGGTCGCGCTGCACGTCCGCGATATCGAGCGCGAGCCGCGGCGGGCAACCATCGACGACCACCCCCACCGCGCCGCCGTGCGACTCGCCGAAGGTGCTGATGCGGAAGAGCGTGCCGAAGCTCGAAGCCATGGCGTCGCAAGATAGGCGCAAATCCGCGCCGATCACCTCACCCGTGCGCGCCGCAGGAGCACGATCGTGGCGCCCGCGCCGCCCTCCTCGGGCCGCGCCGTCGCGAAGGCGAGCACCTGAGCGGCGAGCGGCTCGGAAGTGAGCCACTCGAGGACACCCGCTTTGAGTACCGGACCGGCCTCGGAGTGGCGCCCGCGGCCGTGCACGATGCGCGCGCAGCGCTCGCCTTCGCTCACCATCTCGAGGAGGGTGCTCGTCACGAGCCGCCGCGCCTCGGGGGCGTTGTAGCCGTGCAGCTCGATCTCGACCTCGATCTCGATTTCGCCGCGCAAGATGCGCCGCAGGTGTGCGTGATCGACGCCGGGTGCGAGCGCCTGCACGTGTTCGCCCGCGAATTCGAGCGCGAACTCGCCGTGGCTACTCGACATGCAGCGCGAACGCCTTGCGCGCGACGGCGCTGAGCCCGAGCTGCACGAACGCGGCGCGCGTCAGCCAGCGATGCGCGTCGTACTCGCGGCGCACGATGCGGCCGGTTCTCGCCTCGGCGCAAAAAACGTGCAGCGCGAGCGTGCGGTGCGTGAACTGATGCTGCACCGCGCCGAGCGGCGTGATGCCCGACAACTCGAGCCCGAGCTTTTCGCGCAGCGCACGTTCGAGCGCGCCCTGCGGCGGCTCCGTCGCGACGAGCTCGCCGCCGGGCAGATCCCAGAGCCCGCCGAGCAGCCCCTCGGGCGGGCGCCGCACCGCGAGCATTCTCCCGCCACGAATGATTACGGCCGCCGCCGCCGCGATCTTCTTCGGGGCGGACGCCTTCTTCTTCACCGGGAGCGATTCGGGATCTCCCGCCGCCAACGCGCGACACATCTCGCGCAGCGGGCAGAGCAGACACTTCGGCGCGCGCGGTGTGCAGATCAACGCGCCCAGCTCCATGAGCGCTTGGTTGAGATCGCCGGGCTTCGGGCCGCGCGCGAGCGCCTCCGCTTCTTCCCACAGGCGCTTCTGCATGGCGGGCGCAGTCACGTCGTCGCGCAGATCGAGCAAGCGCGCGAGCACGCGGGCCACGTTGCCGTCGACGATCGGAGCCGGACGGTCGAACGCGATCGACGCCACCGCGCCCGCGGTGTAGCGCCCAACGCCGGGCAGCTCGCGCAGCGCGTCGACCTCGCGCGGCAGCTCGCCGTCGTGGTCGCGCGCGATCATGCGCGCGGCGGCGTGAAGATTCCGCGCGCGCGAGTAATAACCGAGCCCGCTCCAGAGCTGCGTCACGTCGTCGGGCTCGGCGTCGGCGAGCGCTTGCACCGTGGGAAAGCGCGCGAGGAAGCGCTCGTAGTACGGGATCACGGTGTCGACGCGCGTCTGCTGCAACATCGTCTCGCTGAGCCAGATCGCGTACGGGTCGCGCGTGCGTCGCCAAGGCAGATCGCGCTTGTGGCGCTGATACCAGGCGAGCAGCGCGCGGCGCAGGCTCATGACGACACCGGCAGCTCGCGCTCGATCGCGATCTCGTGCGCGGAGACGCGTGCGCCGAGCGCGCGCACCAGCACGCCCTGCGCGACGGCTTCGCGCAGCGCGCGGCCGTAAGTGGCGTCGATGTCGTCGGCGAGCGCGACGGCGTCGCAGTCGCCGCGTTGTACCAGGAACAGCAGCACCGCGCGCGCGCCGCTCTTCGCGAGCCGCGCGAGCAACAGGGCGTGCTTCAGGCCGCGCGCCGTCACCGCATCCGGAAACTCCGCAAGGCCAGGGCGCCGCGACAGCGTCACGCTCTTCACCTCCAGCCACGCATCGGGCTCGCCGCGCGCGTGCTCTGTGAGCGCGAAATCGAGGCGCGAGCCAGGCTCGGGGACTGGCTCCGCGCGCAGCTCGCGGTAGCCGCGCAGCTCCGGCACGCAGCCCGCTTCGAGCGCTGCGCGCGCGAGCGGGTTCGCGCGCCCGGTGTGCAGCCCCACCCACGCGTGCCCGATCTCGATCATCTCGAGCGTGTGCGCGAGCTTGCGCTTCGGGTCGGCACTGGTCGAGCAGCGCACGCGCGCGCCGGCTTCGAGCAGGCCGAGCATGCTGCCGGGGTTCGGGCAGTGCGCCGTAATCAGCTCGCCCGTCGCCGCGTGCTCGACCTCGGCGAAGAAGCGCTTGTAGCGCCGCACCAGGCGCGCCTCGAACAGCGGCGGTAGCGCCACGCGCGCGACGCGCGGCTCGCTCGCGCGCATCGCCGCCTGCGCCGCGCTTGTTACGGCGCCGCGGTCGCGGCCTGCGCCGGCGCCGCCTCCGCGCTCGCTTCCGGCGGCGGCCCGCCCATCTCGTCGATCTTCTCGCGCACCCACTTCGCGTCCCACCACTCGACCGGGTCGACGTACGTCTCGCCGACCAAGATGGCGAAGTGCAGGTGGTCGCCGCCCGCGAGGCCTGTGTGCCCCGAGCGCCCGAGCCGCGCGCCCTTCTCGACGAGCTGGCCGGGCTCGACGTCGATCTGCGCGAGATGCCCGTACAACGAGGTCAGCCCGAGCCCGTGGTCGAGGATCACGCAGTTGCCGTAGATGCCGAGCTCTTCCGCGTACAGCACCTTGCCCCGGTTCGCGGCCTCGACGGGCGCGCCCTTCGTCACCGCGAGATCGAAGCCATAATGGATCGCCTCGGAGATCTTCTCGCCCTTCAGCGTGTAGGTGCGATGTTCCGCGAAGCGGCTCGTCACCATCGAGTTGCGCATCTGCAGGAACGGCCCCTCGAAGAGCCGCTCCGCGCTCGCCTCGCGCACGATCTCGCGGATGCGCGCCTCGTTCAGCGCGCGGCCCTCGCTGTTGATGCGCTGGAAGGCGGCGAGGCGATCCTCTGCGTCCCAGCCGAACACGCCGGCGAGGTCCGGCACACGCTCGTTCAATATGACCGGGATGCGGTCGAGCTCGATCGGCTCCTCGGGGAAGGCGGTGTCCTTCAGCTCCGTCGACCAGCCAGCGGCCGCGCGATTGCCCGCGCGGTCTTCCGCGACCACCTGAATCGAAACGTCGGCCGTTTGATCACGCGCGATCGCGAACAACGCGACGCGATCCGTCGCCGCGAAGCCTTTGCGCGGGAAGCCGCGGTAGAAGTGGTCGCCAACCTGTACGCCGTCCTTCACCGCGTCCTCGGTCACGCTGTAATAGGCCGCGCCGCTGCCGCTGCGCCGTAGGTACGTGATGCCGTTGGCGATCGAGACCCGCGGCGGGCGCAAGTCGACGCGCACCGGAATCTCGAGCGTCGCCGCGTTGCCCTTCAAGGTGCTGCGCAGCGACCAGTCGCGCGCTTCGACCACGACGAACGCGTCGCCTTCCTTCAGGCCCAGCGCCTTCGCGTCGAGCTCGAGCGTCAGCTCTGCCGCGGCGCGCGGATCCGCGCCACCCCGTAACAAGCTGCCCGGCACGTCGAGCAAGCCGAGCTCGCGCTCGCCGTCCACAGTGCGCAGCTTCGCGACCACTTGCCGCACACCGGAGCCGGCATCCTCCGCGCGAATCACGAGCGCGTGCGGCTTGCGCCCGAGATCGACGGCCTCGGGCGCTGCGAGCGTCGGCGGTGTTCCCTCACCGCGAATCCAGATGAACGCGCCGCCCGCGAGCAACGCGAGCACGAGCAAAATCACGACAAAGCGGCCCACGAATCCTCCTCACCCCAGAAAGCGCGCGCAACGTAACGCCTTTCGCCCTGCGCCTCCGGCACTCGGCGGCAGTAGACACCGCTCGAGCCTCCGCGGCTCGCGCCCGCGTTGACGCCCTCAGCCCAGTTCCCGATCCTGCGCGCTCCCTTCTGTCCGCCTTCCGGGCGCACCACGCTGAGTCTGGGCGCACCGCACGAAACGAGGAACCGCATGTCGCTCCGGAAGCTGATCCTGATTCGACACGGCGAAACCGAGGGCCAATCGAGCATCCGGTTTTATGGGTCGACCGACGTCGAGCTCTCGGAATCCGGCCGCGCACAGATGCGCAGCGCAGGTGCGGCGCTGCGACATCAGGCGATCGAGCTTTGGGTCGCGAGCAGCCAACGCCGCTCGTGGAAAGGCGCGCAGATCGTGAGCGGCGGCGCACAAGTCAGGCTCGAGGCGAACTTCCGCGAGATCCACTTCGGCCGCTGGGAAGGCATGACCGCCGAAGAGATCAAAGCCAGCGACCCCGTGCGCTACGAGGATTGGCAGAACGGCACCGAAGGCTTCGAGTTCCCCGGCGGCGAGCCGCGCCAAGATTTCCGCGCCCGCGTCGCGCTCGGCCTCGCGAGCCTCACGGCGTGCAGCGTGCGAACCGCCGCCTGCGTGCTGCACAAGGGCGTGATCCGCGAGATCGCCCGCAGCCTCACCGGCACCGCGCCGGATCGCAGTAAGCCCGAAGTGGGCGGCGTGATCGAAGTGACCCTCACTGCGACTGGGGCGTGGGTGCTCGGGAGCCGGAGCAGCAACCCGATGGGGCTCGAGGAAGCGGCGGCGTAAGGGAGCGTTCGGTGTCGCTGACCGCGCCGCCGACCGAAGACGCAGTCGCTTGTTAGGCGCCCTCTCACGCGGGCCCGAGCAGCCAGGAAAAGCCTCGCGCCAACTCTCGTCGGCCACCCGTCTCCAGCACCGTGCCGTGAGCCACGATGACCCTTTCGAAGGGCCACTCGAGGACGCGCTCGAGAGATGCGCGGAAGCTTGCCCGGTCGCGGACGAGCAAACGCTCCATGTACGTGGGAGCCAAACGCCCGTAGGCCCCTGAAAGGCGAAACGCCAAGCGGGTGAGCGCTGAGCGATCTGGACCGATGTTGAACGCGAGGTCGGTCGCGATCAGCGTTCGGCTGGCCGGGTGGAAGAAGACGACTTCGTTGGACAACGGCACCCCCCGAATGACGACTTGCTCGAGCACACCTTTCCAGAGGAGCTCGGGCTCGTCCGAGAGCACCCCGGCGCGAGGAAGATCGGGTCGCTTGGACGCGAGCCCCGGAGCAACGAAGAGCTGCGCACCGGGGCGAGCCTCGAGCCAAGCCTCCGCAAACAGGTGGTGAAATCGATTCGGGGCGACGAGCGCCGAAACCGAGCCCAAGGAGCCGACCTCGCGCACGAGGTCCGTCGCGGGCCTAATTGGCGAGTGGAGCAGCAGCTCGCCGCCGGATAGCTGGATCACGGTCATGCGGGCGCCCAGCTCGAGCCCGGCAATCCGAAGGGGTTGCTCGGCTACCCACAACCCGCGATCGAGCTGCTTCATTTCTCGTCCGCCTAACGATTGGGCTCAGCGGGGCGGGCTCGCGGCCCTTCCAAGCCAGACACTGAGCGGGCCGACTTCTCGGAAGCCGCAGTCTCTCATGGCGCGAAGCTCGCCACCCGATTCGTAGCCGGCGATCGCCTTGCCAGGGAATCGTGCAGCAACCACTTCGAGCAGCTCAGGGCGCGCCTCCGCCGCTTCAGTGCCCCGAAAGAAGGCGCAAGTCAGGCCGACGAGGCCCTCGGTTTCGGTGATCGCGGCACCCGTCACCAATGCTGCGCCATGGAAGCCAGCCAGAAACGTGATGTTGGCTTCACGCAGCAGCGCGGCGGCGAACACGCGCGCGCGCGGCTCTGCTGAAGCCGGCCCGGGCCACCAGGCCGATTCCCAGGCCCGAAGGTCCTCGACAGATTCGATCTCCTTCCAGGTGAGTCGCCACGCCGTCTGCAATGGGTGCGCGGCGTCCTTCCAGATCCAGCTGGCGTCGAACAGCTTCGAGAACCCGATGGGCAAAAGTTCGAGCGTGCGAAAACTGTCCTTGACTCCCAGCTCGGCACTCGAGCTCGCACACGCTCGAAGTGCCGCCTCGACCGCAGCGAGTTTCGCACGCGAGTCGAGAGTGATTACGTTCGGAAAGTATGAAGGACTCGGGGCGCTACTGCGCCAAAGATCCTCAGCGAACTGCGTAGTGCCACCGGCCGCACGACACACGGCGTCGCACCACACCGCGTTGTTCAGGGCGGCTGCGATTGCGTGGGCGGTTGGCATTAGGGCTCAGCGGTTGACGTTCAGCCAGGCTGAACGCGAGGCGGCTTTGCAGCGACTGCTTCGACTTCGACGAACCAAGCCGGGTCAACCAGCTGAGACACGAAGACGGCCGTCGAAGCCGGTCGATGCGAGCCGAGGTGCTTCAGCCTCGCCGCTCGAACCGCATCACCGTCATGGCCCGCAACCATGAAGGTGGTCAGCTTGACGATGCTCGAGGCTTCGAGCCCATGCGCCTTCAAAAGCATGATGATGTTCGCGAAGACTTGATCTGCCTGGTCCGCGATCGTGGCAGGCGCGGAGCCATCAGGCCGAACACCGACTTGCCCTGAGAGGAAGATGAGCTCTGTGCCCTCGGGTACGGACACCGTGTGGCTGTAGAGGCC
>JANNKN010000523.1:0-2697 GCA_031396315.1 Deltaproteobacteria bacterium | reverse complement strand
GCCTGATAGAGCGTCTCGAGCTTGCGCGATTCCGAGATGCGCCGACCGTAGGGTGGATTTGTTACGAGCACGCCGCATTCTGGCGCGGAAGCGGGCGCTTCGAGCCACGGCTGCTTCGTGACGGCGCAGCGCGCAAAAGCGATCTCGCTCTCGACGCCCGCGCGGGCCGCATTCGCACGCGCCGCCGCGATGGCGCCCTCGTCTCGGTCGCTGGCTGCGATCGGCGGCGCGGTCGCAGGCGCAGCGCCCGGCTTCGCGAGCTCGCGCCACGTACCTTCGTCGAACAGCGCGAGGTGTTGCAGCGGCGGCGGTCGCAGCCGCCCCGGTGCGAGCCCGCGCGCGAGCGCCGCGGCCTCGATCGCGATCGTGCCCGAGCCGCAGAACGGATCGAGCAGCGCTTCCGCGCGCGTCCATCCGCTCGCGAGCACGAGCGCGTGGGCGAGATCCTCGCGCAGCGGCGCCTTCGCGCCCTCGAGCCGATAGCCGCGCCGATGGAGCGGCGTGCAGGTCGCGTCGAGGGAGATCGTGCAGACATCGCGCGCAAAGCGGACCTGGATGCGCGCGACCGTGGGTTCGCTCTCCGTGGGTGCGCGCAACGGCGCGCCGAGCGCGGTCGCGACCGCGCTCTCGATGCGCTCGGCGACCGCACCGGTGTGGAACACGCGCGAGGCGCGGCTCGTGGCGCGAACCTCGAGTGGAACGTCACGCCGGAGCCATTCGCGCCACGGTAGCTCTGCCGCCTTGCGCTCGAGCTCGCCGAGTGCGCGACAGCGGAACTCCGCGAGGCGCAGCAGCACGTGGCTCGCGGTGCCGAGCCAGAGGCACGCGCGCATCACCGCGCGCACGTCGCCAGCGAACGCGACGCCACCCGCCGCCGGGCGCGGCGCGACGTCGAGTGCGGCGAGCTCGGCGGCAAGCAGCGGCTCGAGGCCCGGCTGGCAGGCGGCAAACAGCTCGAAGGCAGGCGGCATCGGGCGACGGTAACGGTGTTGCGCCTGAGAATCAGCGCGCGGCCGAGGAACGCTCAGCCGAGCGAGAAGCGATGCCCGGCGGTGTAGCCGCCGTCGACGGGCAGCGTCACGCCCGTCACGAAGCTCGCCTCGTCGCTCGCGAGGAAGAGCGCGGCGTTCGCGATCTCGACGGGCTTTCCCCAGCGCCCGAGCTGGTGCGCGTCGAGAATCTTGGGCGCGATCGGCGCGGCTGGGCCGTTCAGCACCACCGCGCGGAACAGCGGCGTGTCGATGAAGCCGGGGCAGATCACGTTCACGCGGATGCCGAGGCGGGCATAATCGATCGCCATGTTCTTGGTGAGCAGCACGACGCCTCCCTTCGACGCGTTGTACGAGCTGCCGCCCATGAAGCCCTCGATACCCTCGACGCTCGCGACGTTCACGATCGCGCCACTCTGCTGTGCGAGCATCACGCCTAACACATGCTTCGACACGATGAACGTGCCCTTCAGGTTCACGTCGAGCACGCGGTCCCACTCGGCGACGTCGAGCATGTGGACGAACCCGCCGCCCGCGACGCCGGCGGCGTTCACGAGCACGTCGATGCGCCCGAGGCGCTCCTTCGCGGCGGCGACCACTTCGCGCACACGCGCCTCATCGCGCACATCGCCCGTCTCGAAGAACGTGCCGGGCGCGAGCTTCGCACCCGCGAGCCAGTCCGCACCGGCTTCGCCCTCGGGCTTGTTGAGGTCGAAGCCTGCGAGTGAGGCGCCTTCTTGCGCGAAGCGCAGCGCGCACGCCGCGCCGATGCCCGACGCAGCGCCGGTGATGAATGCGACTTTGCCGGTGAGGCGGGGCATGTGCGGCTCCTTCGAAGGAAGCGCAGCGTGGCGCGCGGCAGCACACAGTTCAAGCGGGGTATGCTGGCTGCGCTCATGCAAAGGAGCCCGCATGGAAATCCGCGACTGGGTGATCGACGCCGACACGCACATCACGGAGCCAGCGGATGTCTGGACGAGCCGCGTGCCGGCGAAGTTCCGTGAGCTCGCGCCGCGCCTCACGCGCAACGCCGCCGGCGTGGACATGTGGAGCCTCGCGGGCGAGACGCCGCTCGTACCGATCGGCTTCACCGCGGTCGCGGGCTGGAAGGAGCCGTTCCCTGCCGCCCCTAAGAACCTCGACGAGTGCCCGCCGGCGTCTTACGACGCGAAGGCGCGGCTCGCCTACATGGATTCGATCGGCGTGTGGGCGATGGCGATCTATCCGAACGTCGGCGGCTTCGGCTCGCAAGCCTTCCTCAAGCTCGGCGATCGCGAGCTGATGCTCGCCTGCGTGCGCGCGTACAACGATTTCCTAATCGATTGGTGCAGCGCGGACGCGAAGCGTTTCATCCCGATCGCGGCGACGCCGTTCTGGGACGTGGACGCCGCCGTCGTCGAGATTGAACGCGCGGCGAAAATCGGGCACAAGGGCGTGCTCTTCACCGGCGAGCCGCAGGTACACGGCATGCCGATCCTCGGCAGCCCGCACTGGAATCGCTTCTGGGCCGCCGCGCAGGACCTCGACCTACCCGTGAGCTTCCACATCGGCACCGGCACCTTCGACGGCGGCTTCTCGAAGGAGCGCATCGACATCACCGGCATCGGCGCGACGAATGCGACGCTCGCCGTGCAGCTCTTCCTCGACAACGGCAAGCAGCTCGTCGACCTGCTCTTCTCCGGCGTGCTCGCCCGCTTCCC
Source organism: Deltaproteobacteria bacterium (assembly GCA_031396315.1). GTDB lineage: Bacteria > Myxococcota_A > UBA9160 > UBA9160 > UBA6930 > VGRF01. The sequence goes on along the minus strand of JANNKN010000523.1, from coordinate 8 downwards.
GCGCGTCA
>JANNKN010000056.1:0-10335 GCA_031396315.1 Deltaproteobacteria bacterium | reverse complement strand
GGGCGGAGCCGACGCCGCGTTCCATAACACCGCGCTGTTCAACCTCGATGGGCTCGGCGCGTACCCCGCGAGCGGGCAGGGCCTGTTCGCGCGCACGGGTGCGTCCAGCGACATGGGCCGCTTCCGCGCGCCGGCCCTACGCAACGTCGCGCTCACCGCGCCCTACATGCACGACGGCAGTGTCGCAACGCTGCGCGACGTGCTCGCGCACTACGCCCGCGGCGGCCGCGCGTGGACGAGGGCGCGCGGGCCCGAACGCGGTGCGCGCAACCCGCACCAGAGCGAGCGCGTGCGCGGCTTCGCGCTGCGCGGCGACGACACAGCAGCCCTGCTCGCGTTCCTCGAAGCGCTCACGGACGAGTCGTTCGTGACGGATCCGCGCTTCGCGGATCCGTTCGCGCAAGCGGCGGCGCGCGCAGCCGGCGTATCCTCGCACTCCCATGGCGAGCCCCACTGAGACTCCGCGCGGCCCCCTCACCGGGATCGTCGTGCTCGATCTCGGGCAGGTTTATCAGGGACCGTACGCTGCGCTCTTGATGGCGCAGGCAGGCGCAACCGTCGTGAAGATCGAGCCCCCGAGCGGCGAGCCGCTGCGTACGCGCGAGCTCACTGGAAGAAAGACGTTGCCGGCGATGGCGACGCTGAACCAGCACAAGCGCGGCATCACGCTGAACTTGAAGCACGCGCGCGGCCCGGAGCTGCTGCTTGCGCTCGCGGAGCGGGCCGACGTGCTGATCGAGAACTACGCCCCGGGCGTGATGGATCGCCTCGGCGTCGGCGCGAACGTGTTGATGGCGGCGAACCCGCGCCTGGTCTACGCGACGGGTACGGGCTACGGGTTATCAGGGCCCGATCGCGATCACCTCGCACTCGACTTCACCGTGCAGGCGGCATCCGGCGCGATGAGCGTGACCGGCTTCGCCGATGGACCGCCGGTGAAGGCCGGGCCGACCTGGATCGACTTCTTGTCGGGCACCCACATGTATGCCGGCATAATGACTGCGCTGTTCGAACGCGAGCGCACGGGCCGCGGGCGGCTCGTCGAGATCGCGATGCTCGATGCCGCCATCCACACGCTCGCCTCGCAGCTCGAGTGGGTCTACGACAAGGGCGAGGTGCCGCCGCGCGTCGGCAACCAGCAGGGCAGCTTCATGCTCGCGCCGTACAACGCCTATGCGACGAAGGACGGCGGCACGCTCGTGCTGCTCTGTCTCACCGAGCCGCACTGGACGAACCTCGCGGGCGCGATGGGCCGCCCCGAGCTCGCGGACGACGAGCGCTTCCGCACGACGCCGCGGCGCGTGCGCAATCGCAGCGAGGTCGACGCGCTGGTCGGCGCGTGGTGCGCCTCGCAGACGCGCGACGAGGCCGCGGAGAAGCTGCGCGCCGCCAAGGTGCCCTCCGCGCCGGTGCGCGACGTGCGCGAGGCGCTGCATCGCGAGCATCTTCACGCGCGCGGCGCTCTCGAGTGGTTCGAGCACCCGAGCCTCGGCCGCATCGCGCTCCCGCAGAGCCCGATCCGCCTGCACGGCAGCCCGCCCGCACACGCCGCACGCAACCCGAATCTCGGCGAGCACAACCGCGAAATCTACGGCGCCTGGCTCGGCCTGAGCCCCGCCGAGGTCGACACCCTCGCCCGCGACGGCGCCATCTAGAGTCCCGATCGGGGACGTTCTTGCGTAACTCCGAACGAGGCGCGTTCCAATGCAGTTCTGGCAGGCGATCGCGCACACCGAAACCGACCAGCTCGCGCCTTTTGCGCAGCTCGCCGAACAGCTCGGCTACACCGGCGTCACGAGTGGCGACCACTTCGCGACGCCCGAGACGATCGCCTCCCCCTATCCGTACACGGTGGACCAGAAGCGCTGGGAAAATGCGAAGACGATCATCCCCGACCCACTGATGCAGTGCGCTGCGCTCGCACAAGTGACGACGCGCCTGCGCTTCATGACGACTTGTTACGTGCTGCCGATGCGCGAGCCGTTCGCAGCAGCGAAGGCGATCTCGACGGCGGCAGTGATGAGCCAGAACCGGCTCGTGCTCGGCGTTGGCGTCGGCTGGATGAAGGAAGAGTTCGACCTCGTGCAAATCCCGTTCGAGACGCGCGGCCGGCGTTGCGACGAGATGCTCGACGTGATTCGCAAGCTGCTGCGCGGCGGCATGACCGAGCACCACGGCGAATTCTTCGACTTCGCGCGCTGTGAGATGGCGCCCGTGCCGGAGAAGCCCGTGCCGGTCCTGATCGCGGGCCACAGCGATGCCGCCTTCCGCCGGGCGGCGCGCTGGGACGGCTGGATCGGCTCGCATTACGACGTGGCCGATCTGATCGGCTGGGCGTCTCGCATGCAGCAAGCCTGGAGTGCGGCGAGCCACACCCAGGAGCCACAAATCGTCGCCGCGGTGAACGACCTCACGTGCGCCGAGCAGGTGCGTCAGCTCGAGGACGCGGGTGTTACCGGCGTGATCTCGATGCCGCTCAGCTGGCGCGGCGTCTCTGCCTCGACGCTCGAGCAGAAGCGCGCGTCGATGGAGACGTTCGCGAACGAAGTCATGGCGAGGGCGGGCGGCTGGCCGCGCTAGGCAGACTGACGGCTCGCACGACGCCGGATCGATCTCGCACGACGAGCTTCACAGCGTCCCCGCTCGCGATTGCGTCGACGGCCGCCCTCGCGGTGGCGGGCGACTCAACGCGCACCCGCCCGACCTGAGTGATGACATCGCCGACGACGAGACCGGCGGTTGCGATTCGCTCTCGCGCATCGAGCGCCGAGACCTGCACTCCTACGAGGCGGCCGCCCTGAAAAACCGCGAGGAACGGGGAATCGCTTGCAACCGCTCGCCCGGCGAGACGATCGTCGATCTCGTTCGCGATCCTGCGCGAGTCGGCACTTTCGCTCTTCTGGAGCCGCGCTTGAAGACGTCGCAACGAACGCTGCACGACATTCGAGGCGCCCTTTGGATCGCTGGCGTCGAGATTGGCGAGCACCTGGAGTTCCACGCTCGCCTGGACGACATCCGACGACTCGCGCGCCTCGGAGGCCAGCCGCGCAATCGTCGCGACGCCTTCGCTCGCTTCGAGAAGGTTGCTCGTCCGCGCCCGCCAAGCGAACGCGAACAGGGCGGTAGCGAGAATGAAGCACGAGGCGACGCTCCACGCGACCCACACCGCCCTTGCCGATCCGCGGCCGGGGCCGGGCGAACGACTTTCCTCGGCCGCGTTCACCGACATCTCGCAATCACATGCTCCGCGAACTCGCGGTAGAGCTCGCGCGCGTTCGCCATCGGCGGCAGCAGCGTCACCTCGCGCAGACCCGCCGCCTCGTGGTCTTTCAGCATCGCGAGGATCTCGTCGGGTTCTCCGACGAGGCCGCCGCTCGCGCGGATCACGGCGGGCGTGATGAAGCGCCGCTCCTCGGGCACGAGGTACGTGCAGTGGCCCTCATGGACGCGGAGATGCAGGCGCTCCTTCGGCACGCCGAGGTTCTTCAGCGCGCGGAGGTACTGATCCCACGTGTCGCGCGCTTCGGCGGGGATGAAGTGATCGCTGCCCGACTGCTCGGCGAGCTCCCACCAGAAGTGCAGTGTCGCGCTCGCCATCGAGCCGACGGCGTCGATCACGCGGTCGCTCGTCAGCTTCTCGCCGGGGCGCAGCACGCACGAGAAGGTGAGTGCCGCGGTGTGGAAGTCATCAGCGAGCGTGCGGCCCGCCTTTGCGGCTCCGTCGCGAATCGCGCCGAGGCTGCGGCGCATGTGACTCGATTCCTCGGCGCCCGCGGAGATGCGGCCGTCGCCGTAAGCGCCGGCTGCCGCGAGCGCGAGCGGGCCGTTCGCTGCGACCCAGATCGGAATCTCGTGGGCGACGTCGACGAAGCCGAGCTCGCGGTGCAGGAACTTGATCGCGCGCGTCTCGCCGCGATGCGTGTACTCGACCTCCTCGCCGCGCAGGAGGCCGCGCACCACGCGCAGGTACTCGCGGAACTCCTTCGGCGGCACCGGGTCGAAGCCCATCACGCGCATCGCAGTGTGCCCCGTGCCGATTCCGAGGAACACGCGCCCCGGCGCGAGGCGATTGATCGAGGCGATCGAGTGCGCGGTGACCGGCGCGCTGCGCGTGCCCGCGACCGCGACGCCAGTTCCCAACTTGATGCGCGACGTGTGGTGCGCCGCGAGCGCGAGCACGGCATAACAATCGGACCAAATCATCTGCGAGTCCGGCACCCAGCCGTGGTCGTAGCCGAGCTGCTCCGCGTACTGGAGCAGCTGCCAGTCGTCGATCTTGGTTGCGACCATCGCGCCGAATTTCATGGGAGCTCCTAGGTTCTGGCTGCGCGGGGCGCGCGCCAGGTATGTCCGCAATCGTCGCATCGCCTGCGGCGCCGCCCGATCGCGAAGGGGAAGCCGATCAGCATCGAGAGTGCGCGTATGCGCCGATCCATCGCGTCGAGCGATCGCGCTTCGCCGCCGCAGGCCGGGCAGTGCTCGAGCGCGGGCTCGCTCAGCCCTGCGCTCGGCTCCAGCTCGGGCTCCGCCTCGGGCGGCGGATTCTCGTCAGCCAGGATCGACCGCGCTTCGTCGGCGAGTTCCACGGGGACTAGCACCTTCACGCCCCCGAGCATGTTCGAGTAGAGCCAGTTGTTCCCGATCGTGTGCTCGTCGACGACGTACGCGGGAACTCCCGAGGATTCGAGCAGCGCGCGCGCGAGGTGCGCCTCGTGCGCATCCCGGAACGAGGCGACTACCGACGCGGACACGCGATTCTCACCGCATCACCTCGATCGAATCCCCCAGCGCCGCCTCCCCATCTTCGATCACGCGCCAGTAAACGCCGCGATAGTTCTGGTCGCGCGTCTCCTTGCGCTGCACGAGACGCAGCGCGTCGTTGCCGAAGCGCGCGTTGAACTTCGAGCAGCCGTTGTGCGGCTCGGGCGTCACCTCGACGAGCGCGCGTCCGACGCGGATCTGCGTGCCCGCCGGCAACGCCGAGTCGCTCAGCTCGAGGTCGACGAACAGGTTGTCGCCGAAAGTCGTCAGCGGTTGGCCCGCAGCGATCAGCGTCGCGACGTCCGTGCGCATTACGGCCAGCTGCGCGTCGGGCTTCTGCGGTGGGCGCCGAATCCAGTCGTCGCCAGGCACGCCCTCGGCTCGTCCGAGCACGACGCTCGCGGGCGTCTCGCGCGACCCGTCCGCGAGGCGTCGCACGATCATGCGCAGCGCGCCGTGCCGCTGCGGCGCAGCCGGGAGCGCGCGCAGGCCCGCTTCGAGCTCGGCGAGCGAGAGGTGTCGAACCGGTGCGTTCATGCGAAGCGTCCCTGGGCGCGCGGTTTGGCTGCCGACCGACCACGCTACCACGGGCGCAGGAAACGCTGACCGTTTCACTAGTGTCCGGCGCGTGGCGCACGCTGCCGATGACTTGGTGATCGACGAGGCTCGCTTCGAGATTCGTCGGAACGGCTTCTCGATTCAGGTCGAGCCCAAGGTCTTCGACTTGATTCGCCTGCTCGCTCGGAGCCCAGGGCGAGTGGTCTCGCGAGAGGAGCTACTGCGCGCGATCTGGCCCGATCAGCACGTCACCGACGCCTCCCTGCGCCGTGCGGTCCGCGAGGCGCGCCGTGCGCTCGGGCCGTTCGACCGGATCAAGACGGTGCCGCGCCGCGGCCTGTCTTGGGCAGACGCGCCGCGGAGCGCGCCGTCGATTGCACAGCGCACGGTGGTCGGGCGCGCGCTCGAGCTCGCCGAGCTGCGAGAGAGCTGGGAGACGCTGCGGGCCGGGGCGAGTGCGTGTCTGTTCGTCAGCGGCGAAGCGGGCATCGGAAAGACGACGCTGCTCGACACGTTTGTCGACGAGCTCGCCAGTGGCGCAGAGCGAGTCGCGACCGCTCGCGCCGGCTGCGACTCCTCGGAGGGTTTGGCGGAGCCCCATCAAGTGTGGCTTCGCCTGCTCGCGCAGCTCGCCGGTGGAAGCGCCGGCCGGCGGAGCCTCGCTGCGCTGCGGCGGCTCGCGCCGCACTGGTCGGCACAGCTGCCCGGAGGCACACCGCTGCCACCTCCTCCGAATCCGCGAGCTCGCTTGCTGCGCGAGCTCGCTGCGTTTATCGCCGCGCTCGCGGAACGACGCCCGCTGGTATTGGTGCTCGATGACCTCCACGCCGCCGACGACTCTTCGCTCGACCTGCTGTTCGCGCTGGTGCGGCTGAGAGCGTTGCCGGGCCTCTTGTTGTTGGGCGCCTATCGACGGCACGAGCAGCGGACGGTCGCCCGCTCGCTGAACGCTGAGGTGCAGGCGCTGCGGGTGCGCGGCTTGGCCCGCGAGATCTCGCTCGGCGCGCTCGGCGTCGAAGATGTCGCGCGCTACGCGGCCGCGCGCATCGGCTCGGGCGAGCAGCAGATCGCGCCTCTCGCCGAGCTGCTGCATCGACGCAGCGAGGGGAACCCGCTCTTCTTCACTGCGCTGCTCGATAGCTGGATCGAGCGCGGCGCACTCGCGGACAGGTCACTCGAGCTGGCCGCTGGGCAGCTCGCCGCGGACCTACCCGAGCCGCTCGATGCCGTCATTGGGCTCGAGCTCGCGACGCTCGCTCCCGACGCTCGCTTGTTGCTTGCGGCGGCCAGCGTAATCGGGCTCGAATTCCCGGTGGCTAGCGTGGCCGCCGCCGCGGCGGTCTCGATCGAGCAAGCAGCGCGTGGGCTCGAGAGTCTGGCGCAGCGCGGACGCTTCGTGCGCAGGCTCTCCTCCGATCCCGGCTCTCGCTACGCATTCCTCCACGTTCTGCCGCGGGAGGCGCTCTATCGCGGACTCGCAGATTCCGAACGCCGCGAAATGCACCTGAGAACTGGCGATCATCTCGAAGCACTGGAGAGCTCGACGCCAGCGGACCTCGCGCGGCATTTCGAGGCGGGCGGCGCCCCCGCGCGCGCGTTGCCTCGGCGGATCGCAGCGGCGGTGTCGGCGGGGGCGCGCTTCGGTTATCAGGAAGCCACGCTCCATCTACGCGCTGCAATCGGCGCGCTGCTAGCGGCGGTGCCGGCAGGCCGCGCGCGGGACGAGCAGGAGCTTCCGCTCCAGCTCGGCCTCGCAATGGCTGCGCTCGGAAGCACGGGCTCCGCGAGCGACGCGGCTCTCGCCACGCTGACGCGCGCAGAGGCCTTGTGCGGGACACTCGGCGACACGGCGCGGCGGCCGCTCGTTCTCTCCGGCATCTGGAATTCCCGGCTCTCACGCGCCGAGCTCGCCGCAGCGGGCTCGCTTGCGCGGGAGCTCCTGTTGTTATCCGAGGACGGCCAACCCGGCCTCGCGAATCTTGCTCACCTGCAAACCGGGATGACGCTTTTTTATCAGGGCCAGCTCGCGCAGGCCGCGCGACATCTCGAGCGCGTTCTGGCGGACGAGCCGGCTGCGAGGGCAGCGGCGGCGAGCCTGTTCGACGACGTGGACCCCGGCGTCGTCGCGCGCGCCTACTTGGCCTGGCTGCACGCACTCGGAGGACGTTCGCACGATTCCGACGCAGCGCGCCTCGCGGCGGTCGCGCTCGCGATGCAGCTCGGCAGCCCGCAGGGGCAGGCGCTCGCGCTCACCTACTCGGCCGCGCTTCTCGCAGAACGCGGAGACGCAGTGGCGGCTCACACCGAGGCGGAGCGCGCGTTGCGCGTGGCAGACGAGTTCGGTCTGCCGCAGTGGTCGGGGATCGCGCGCGCGGTCTCCGGCTACGCGCGCGGGATCCCGCGCGGGAGCGCGGAGGCGCTCGAGGAACTCGACGGCGGCATCGCCGACTACCACGCCACGGGCGCGCGCTTGTCGACGAGCTTTCTGCTCTCGCTGCGCGCGCGGGCGCACGCGGCCCTCGGCAGACGAGCCGAGGCGATCGCAGCCCTCGACGCTGCGCATGCGCACTGTGACGCGACCGGCGAGCGCTACTACGAAGCGACGCTCCGTCGCCTCGCGCGCGAGTTGCGTGCGAAGCCGAAGCTCCCGTAGAGCGCGAGGCCAGCCACGCCGGCCCCTAACAATGCGAGCGTCGAAGGCTCGGGCACGAGTCTGCTCGGTCAGCTGGTGAGTGGCGCGAGTAGCCGTGCACGCCTGCGCGCGCTCCAGCGCCTCGCTCCAAGCTGGGCCGCGCAGTTGCCAGGCGGCGTACCGCTTGCGGCGCCTCCACCGAATCCGCGCGCTTGCTTGTTGCGGGACCTGGCTGCACATCTGGGCGCGGTCTCGGAGCGGCGCGTGCTGGTGGTCGTGCTCGACGACCTGCGTGCCGCGGACGCATCCTCGCTCGACCTCCTATTCGGCCTGGCTCGGCTCGCGGCCCTTAGACAACTCGCTAGGCGGCCTTCCGGCGGGATCGCCAGGTGTAGCCCGCAGCCCATGCGAACCCCAGAACGAGCATGGCGCTGGGCTCGGGTACCGCGGTGAGGAAAACGCCGGAGTCTGACGTGTAGGCAACACCGGTTACGCGGAGCGTGGCGGTGTTCATCAGATCGAGTGATGAATTATTTGCGTCGGCTTCGATCGCCAGGGCGACCTGGAATGGCACACCGGCTGTGACCGGGACGTCGAAAAAATAGTCGCAGCTATTCGCACCGTTCAGCGTGGAGAAGCAACCGTCTGCGTTTACTTCGCCGCGCGCGCCGAAGACCCCTCCGTTGATCGAATACCAGACTCCGCTGCCGAGAGCGTCTCCGGTTGCAACCCCGGTGACCGCGATGTGGAAGTACAGATATCCGCTTGCCGTTGGCGTGAGTATGTCGGAGAACCCTGCGGCGCTGACGGTGATCGCGTCGCCCGAAGCGGTCGAGGAGAGACGAATCGCTCCCGTTGCCAAATCGGCGGACGCGATGCCCGTCCCGATTCCGGTGAGTCCCGTCGTCGAGCGCGACAGTGAGATCGAAGCGGACGTATTCCCTGCGGTGTAGGCCTCACCTTCGGGGATCAGGAGACGTTGTACGCCCGTGATCAAGCCGGCGGGGTCGGACGCGACGAAGACGACGTTGGTTGGTTGCGCTGGCTGGATGATCTCGACGATTGCGCCAGCTCCGAAGCTGGCGGCGAGGGCACTCGTCACGGCCCCAAACCAAACCGCCGCCAGCGCCAGCGCGGACAACCGGGTGAGTCTTCTCGAGCGACTAGGCCTCTTGTGAACGGGATTCTCCGCAAACTCGACGCCGAGAGAGGTCTTCATCGTCTGCCTCCGCTTTACAGTTTGAGGGCGAACCCGCAGCCGTCTGCAGGCCGCGCGACCGTGCTGCCATGAGAGCTTTCCACACGAGCGCATCGAGTGTGCTCCCTCCCACGCCGCCGGAGCGTGATGTTTTTGTGACGAGAGCCGCCGCAACGCAGACTCGTGTCAGCCCGTCGCAGCGCGGCCGCGATCTCCGCCTGCCGCCGCGCTGCACTTCGAGCTCGCCGGCTGCGCCATGTGATGCTTCCGTGATGACGAGCGACGCGACCTGGCAATGGCGCGCTCACGCCCGAGAATCCGCTCCCTGGCTGCGAGCTGCCTGGGGGTTCGCGTGGACGAGGGGAGCTTGCCCATGTCGATCGGGAAGCGCAGGCGCCTCCTCCTTGCGGTGAATGCGACGCTGCTCGGCGCGCTGCTCCTTGTCGCAGCGCCCCAGCCTGCACTCGCCGCCGACCTCGAGGACGACGACTTCGTGGTCGGCGTGCGCCGGCCCGACCCGCTCCACCCGCTCGAGGAGTGGCGGCGCGGCGGCCGGATCCTGCACGTGCGCGGCGGTGTGAGCACCACCTTCTGCGACTCGACCCCGGACCAATACACCCTCGGCTTCTTCCAGACGCCCCATGACGTGGTGTTCGACGGCCAGGGCCGCGTCGTGTTCCTCGCGGCGCTCGGCACCAACCTCTACGACGGATTCGCGCTCTGGCGCTGCGACTCCCTCGGCGCCACGCCGACGTTGTTAGGCGCGTTCGGCGGCGGCGCGGCGCTCGGCTATCCGCAGCCGCTCGGCCCGCAGCAAGCGGTGTGTCACGCGGACGGGCTTCACATGAAGCGCACGAAAAGTCTCGACCTGAACACCGGCAGCGCGTCGTCGCACGACCTCTACGTCTTCGCGATCAACAAAGCGTGCGGGGGCGGGCCCTTCGGGGCGATTGCCTACGACCCGACTACGGGGCAATGGACCGAGGCCATCGACGATCCGGTGCCGACAGCGGTAGCCGGTGCCACGCAGTCTCTCTTCAGGATGGACATGCTCAACGCCGGCGGGTTCACTTTCAGCGTCGCATCGCACGGAGTTCGCGCCGTCTTCGAGCCGATTCGACTCGACTTTCAGGTCGGTGAGTTCACGGGAGGAGTCACGCTCGGGGGCCTGCACGACGTGGTCGGG
>JANNKN010000496.1:0-7972 GCA_031396315.1 Deltaproteobacteria bacterium | reverse complement strand
GCGACTCGCGCAAGGTAGCCGGGCCGAGGGGAGTCGCAGCGCAGGCTTCGTACGCACCCGGGGTCTGACCCCGGTGCGCACGAGGCTGACGCGCCGCGTCGGTCGGTCGCTACGGCAGCTCGGCACCCGCATCGAGCAGTGCGCTCGCGACCGCGGCGCGCTGTTCGCGGGCGTCGCCGAATGCGGGGCGCGAGGCGAGGGCGCGGCGCAGATAGAGATGGGCGTCGCAGTCTTCGGTGAACCCGTATCCGCCGTGGAACTGTACGGCGCGCGAGCACGCGAAGGGGTACGCCTCGCTCGCCGCAGCTTTTGCCATGCGCGCGAGTAGCGCGGCCTCGGCACCGCCCGCGTCGAGCGCCGACGCGGCGGCGTAAACGAGCGAGCGCAGCTGCTCGAGCGCGATCAGCACGTTCACGAGGGGATGCTTGATCGCCTGGAACGCGCCGATCGGGCGCTCGAACTGCACGCGCGTCTGGGCGTAGGCGGTGGTCATCGCGAGCGCCGCGTCAGCGCCGCCGGCCATCTCCGCGGCGAGCGCCGTCTGCGCCCACGGGAGCCACGCACACCACGCGGCCTCGGCGTCGCCCGCGAGCACGTCGCAGGCAGCGTTCTCGAAGCGCACGCGTCCCTGGCGGCGACTCGGGTCGAGGGCTCGCTCCGCCTCGGCAGTGACAAGATCGGTGCTCGCTTCCACCACTGCGATTCGCAGCGCACCGCTCGAGCGCTCGCGCACCGGCACGACGAACAGGCGCGCCGTGAGGGCCGCCCAGACTCGTGTTTTCGCACCGCTCACGCGCGCGCCGTCGAGCACGCACGTCGTCGCGCTCATTCCCCACGCGCCGCTCGCCTCGACGTGCGCGACGGTCGCGATCGCGGCGCCGCTCGCAATGCGCGGCAGCCAGCGTTCGCGCTGTGCAGCGTTGCCCGCGAGCTCGATCAGCTTCGCGGCGAGCAGCGTCGCCAGGAGCGGAGCGGGCAGCAGCTTGCGGCCGGATTCCTCGGCGAGCACGGTGAGGTGCACCGCACCAAAGCCGGCTCCGCCGCACTTCTCGGGCACGACGAGCCCCGCCCAGCCGAGCGCGCCGAGCTGTTGCCAGCAGGCGGGATCGTCGCCGCGCGCATCATTCGCGAGGCGCCGCAGCTCCGCGGGTGTCACGTGCCCTTCGAGCCAGCGGCGCGCCTCGTCGCGCAACAGCACGTGCTCTTCTTCGTAGCGGAGGCGGACGCTCATGGAGTTCCCTAACGACTCTTGGGCAGCCCGAGCACTTTTTCGCCGAGCACGTTGCGCAGGATCTCGCTCGTGCCGCCGGCGATCGTGCCCGCGTAGGTGTTGAAGTAGCTGTGCGCCCACTCGCCGGAGCCGGGCGTAGCAGTGTCGTGCCAGAGCGTTGCGTGAAGGCCCGAGAGTTCGATACCGAAATCTGCGAGCCGCTGCGCGTGCTCGGTGCCCGTGAGCTTGGCCATCAGCGGAAGCGCCTGCGGGCGATCGGCCGTCAAGCCGGGCACGCGCACGCGCGCCGCGTTGAAGCGCAGCGCGGTCGCCTCGATCGCGAGCGCGGCGAAGCGGTCGCGCACGGCGCCGTCGCCGCGCAGCTCGGGCGGCGCGCTCCGTAACAACCCGATCAGCTCGCCGATGCCGACTCCGCCCATGCCCGATGCGCCCGCGGAGCCTTCGCTCGCGCCGCGCTCGAAGGAGAGCGTCGCGGTGGCGAGCTCCCAGCCTTGGCCCTCGCGCCCGAGCAGAGCGTCCGCCGGGATGCGAGCGTTCGTGAAGATCACCTGATTGAAGCCGCCCTCGCCGGTGAGCTTCACGAGCGGCCGCACCTCGACGCCCGGGATGCGCATCGGCGCGCGAGAAAGTAGGAGATGCCCGCGTGCTTCACCGCGCTCGGGTCCGTGCGCGCGAGCAAGATCACGTAGTCCGCGAAGCGGCCGAGGGAGGTCCAGACTTTGTGGCCGTCGATGAGGTAGGTGTCGCCGTCGCGCACGGCGCGCGTGCGCAGCGAGGCGAGATCGCTGCCGGAGCCGGGCTCGCTGAAGCCCTGACACCAGATCTCGTCGGCTCGTAACAACTTGGCGAGGTGGCGCTGGCGCTGCGGCTCGGTGCCGTAGTGCAGGATCATCGGTCCCGCCCAGGCGAGCGCGACGTTGTTCACGAGAAACGGCGCGTTTGCACGCGCGAGCTCTTGATCGATCGTGCGCTGCGCACCCCGAGGGAGGCCGCGCCCGCCGTACTGTGCGGGCCACTCGGCGCCCACGAAGCCCGCGTCGTAGAGCCGCGCCTGCCACGCGCGCAGCCACTCGAGCTGCTCCTCACTGTGCACCGTGAGCGCATTCTGCGGCAGTGCGAACGCCGGCGCGGGGGGGAGGTTCGCGCGCAGCCAATCCCGGACGCGCGCGCGCAGATCGTCGAGTTCGTCGGCCATGGGGCGCGCAGGCTACCGCGAACCGATCGATCGAGTGGCCCTTTGGGGTCTGACCCCAAAGGGCCACTCGGAGTGCGTGCTACCTCCATCCGCCATGCGGCTCGCCACTTGGAACGTGAACGGACTTCGCGCGCGGCTCGATTTCGTGCAGCACTGGCTGCGCGCGCGGCAGCCGGACGTGGTCGGGCTGCAGGAGCTGAAGCTCGCCGATGACCAGTTCCCGCACGACGCCTTCGCGCCGCTCGGTTACCGCGCGCTGACGCACGGGCAGAAGGCGTGGAATGGCGTTGCGATTCTCGCGCGCGAGGACGCACGCGTCGTGCAGACGGGGCTGCCCGGCCAGGAAGAGATGGGCGCGCGGCTGCTGAGTGCCGAGGTCGCGGGCGTCGTGTTCACCACGGTCTACGTGCCAAATGGAAAATCCGTCGCGCACGAAGATTATTCGCGAAAGCTCGCGTGGCTCGATGCGCTCACAGCGCACTTCGCTGCGCGCGGCGTCGGAGGCGCTCCGCACTTGTTATGCGGAGATTTCAACCTTTGTCCGACCGCGCTCGACTCGTGGAACGAACCCGAACTGCGCGGCCACATCTTCCACACCGATGACGAGCGCGCGCGTTGGCAGCGCCTCGCCGCGCTCGGCTTCACCGACTTGTTCCGCGCGCAGCACCCCGAGAAGCAGGCATTCTCGTGGTGGGACTACCGCGACGGCGCGTTCCACCGCGGCCACGGCCTGCGCATCGATTTCGTGCTCGGCAGCGCACCGCTGCTGTCGCGCGTGAAGGCCGTCGAGATCGACCGCGACTACCGCAAGAAACAGGAAGGCTTTACCGCGAGCGATCATGCGCCGGTGTGGGTGGACCTGAGCTAGCCGCGTTCCGCGCGATCTCTTCCGCGCGTCGCAGCACGCGCAGGAAGTTCCGGCTCGAGACCTTCGCGAGGTTCTCGTCGCTCCAGCCGCGCAGCATGAGTTCGGCGAACAAGTTCGGGTACATCGAGACATCGCTCAGGCCTTCGGGAAACCCGAATGCGCCGTCGAAGTCGCCACCGATGCCGACGTGATCGATGCCCGCCACGTCGCGCACGTGCTCCACGTGATCCGCGACTCGAGCGACCGTGACTTTCGGCAGCTTCAATGCACCGAATACCTCGTTCCGGAGCGCCTCGCGCGCTGCGGGGGTCGTCGCCGCCGCCGCGCGCTCTCGGTAGGCCTTCATCGCGGGGCGAACGATGTCCGAGACTTCCTGCGATATGAAGCCGCCGACGAACGTGACCATCACGACGCCGCCGTTCTTCCCCAACGCGCGCAGCACTTCGTCGGGCGCGTTGCGCGGGATGTTGCAGAGCGCGCGCGCCGCCTGGTGCGAGAAGATCACCGGCGCCGTCGATACACGCATCGCGTCGAGCGCCGTCTCGTCGCTCGAGTGCGAGAGGTCGACGAGCATCCCGAGGCGATTCATCTCGCGTACCACCTCCTCGCCGAACGCGGTGAGCCCGCCATGCGCCGGCGGTAGCGCCTGCGAATCGGCCCAGTCGAGCGGCGCGTCGTGCACGAGACCCAGCGAGCGCACACCGACGTCGTAATAAGCGCGCAAGGCGCCGAGCGAGTTCTCGAGCCCATAGCCGCCTTCCATCGCGAGCAAGCCGCCCGTCTTGCCGGCGGCCATCGCGCGCTCGAGGTCGTCCGCAGAGAGCGCCAGCACGAGCTGCTGAGGATGCGCGGCGATCACGCGCCGCATCAACGCAATCTGTTCGAGCTGCGTCTTCGCGAAGCCGTCCTTGGTGTTGCCGGCGATGTACACGCTCCAAAGCTGTCCGCCGACGTGGCCGGCCCGAAGCCGCGGCAGGTCCGTCTGCCCCTTCAAGCGCTCGTGCAGCCCGTAATCCCCGGAGAGCGCATTCGCACCGAGCTCGCTGCGCAGCGCGATCGCGAGATCGTTGTGCCCGTCGACCACCGGAGTCTTCGCGAGCACCGCATTCGCGCGCGCCAGCGCCGCATCCCAGGTGGGCTCCGCCGCGTGAGCGCTGCACGCAGCCAGTGCCCAGAACGCCGCGCCGAGCGTGAGCGCGCGCTGCGCTGCGCTCACGCCGAGAAGCTCTCGCCCAACAACTTCTCCGAAACCGCCCACAGCTTCCTCGCGGCCTCCGGGTCGAGCGCGTGCGGCGCGCAGCCGGACGCCCCAGCGGGCGGCGTCGTGCCCGAGATCTGCGCGTCCTCGAGATAGAGCCCGCCCTTGCTCGCGAGCTCCGGCGCCGTCGCGGCCCACACCTGCGTCGCGGCACCCTGCTCGGGCGTCTTGAACGACATGCCACCGCCCGACGTGCGCGCGGCAGCGCGGTCCTGAATGAACTTGATGTCCTCGGGTGTCAGGTGCCGCCCGAGCTCGGTCCTGATGCCGCCCGGGTGATTCGCAAACGCGCGCACGCCGCGGCTCGAGAAGCGGCGGTCGAACTCGACGGCGAACAGGACGTTCGCGGTCTTCGCCTGGCCGTAGGAAGCCCACTTGTCGTAGCTGCGCTTCTCGAACTGGATGTCGTCGAACACGACGGGCGAGAACTGGTGCCCGGCGCTGCTCACCGAGATCACGCGCGAAGGCGCACCCGCTGTTAGGGCTGGCAGCAGCGAGTTCGCCAGCAAGAAGTGGCCGAGGTGGTTGGTCGCGAACTGCATCTCCCAGCCTTCGGCCGTGCGCAGCAGCGGGCACGCCATCACGCCCGCATTGTTGATGAGCAGGTGCAGCGCCTTGTGCTTGGCGAGGAAGGCTTTCGCGAACGCGCGCACGTTGGCCGGCACGTCGAGGTGAAGCTCCATCACCTCGAGCTGCGCGGCGGGGTGCTTCGCGCGGATCGCGGCGGCGTGCTGCTCGATCTTCGCAACGTCGCGCGCCGCCATGACGACTCGCGCGCCCTTCGCCGCGAGCGAGCGCGCCGTCTCGACACCGAGCCCGCTCGATGCGCCGGTGACGAGCGCGAGCTTGCCGGTGAGATCGATGCCCGCGAGCACCTGATCGGTGGTCGACTTCATGTCGAAGGAACGAGCCATCTGGATTCTCCTGGTGAGTGCGGAGCTGCGCGGGAGCGTTCGCGCCGACGGATTTACACAACTTTACGCGCGCGAGGCCGCGCAGAAAGGCGCGCTGTCTACGTTGGCTCAGGCAATCGCGACGCGCCCACACCCAGAGCAATCGCTCAGGAGGATCGAGATGAAGCTTCAGATGAATCGACGCCGCTGGCTCGGCTTGTCACTGATCGGTGTCGTCGGCGCGGGAGCGCTCGGCGCGCTGCTCGCGGCGCCGGCGATCGGCGGCCCGCGCGGCTTCTTCGGGCACGGCCCGCGCTTCAGCCATCACGGCGCGCATGCCTTCGACGAGAAGCGCGTGCGCGGGCACGTCGAGTGGATGTTGCGCGGCATCGACGCTACGGACGCGCAGGTCGACGCGATCACGCGCATCGCGGCCAGCACCGCGAAGGACCTGCACGGGATGCGCGGCGAGCACCGCGCCGCGCACGGCCAGATCGTCGCGGCGCTGAGCGGCGAGGCCGTCGACCGCGCGGCGCTCGAGGCGCTGCGCAGCGAGCACCTCGCGGCGGCCGAGGCCGCATCACTCCAGCTGACCGAAGCGATCGCGCAGATCGCCGAGGTGCTGACGCCCGAACAGCGCAGCGAGCTCGCGACACAGCACGAGAAGATGTTCGCGCTCGACGCGGACGAGTAACTGGACGAGGACGGGTCAGGCTCCGTGTCCGAGGTGCGTGCAGCTGCCTCGCGAGCCGCGGACATCGGAGCCAACGTCCGGGCATGAACCGCATCCTGCTCGTCGACGACGATACGGAGCTCACCGCGATGCTCGCCGATTACCTCTCGGCCGCCGGTTTCGAGGTGGCCGCGCGAGACTCGATCGCGGGCGGCGCAGCGGCACTGCGCGAAGCCGCACGCTGCGGCGCGGCGTACCAGCTCGCGGTGCTCGACCTAATGCTTCCAGACGGAGACGGCCTCGCGTTCTGCCGCGCGCTTCGCGCCGACGCGGATCCCGCGCTGGCGGAGATCGGGCTCGTGATGCTCACCGCGCGCGGCGACGAGGCGGATCGCATCGTCGGACTCGAGCTGGGCGCCGACGACTACGTCGCGAAGCCGTTCCATCCGCGCGAGCTGCTGGCGCGCATTCGCGCGGTGCTGCGTCGCCGAGCGGGCGGTGTGCCGCGCGGCGACGTGCTGCGCTTCGGCCGGCTCGAGATCGACCGCGGCGCACGCATCGCGCGCATCGACGGCGAGGAGCGCGCGCTGACCGCGATGCAGTTCGACCTTCTCGTCGCGCTCGCGGAGGGCGCGGGGCGCGTGCTCACGCGCGACGCGATCATGCAGAAGCTGCGCGGCCACGACCTCGAGGCCTTCGCGCGCTCGATCGACGTGCACGTCGCGAGGCTGCGCGGCGCGCTCGAGGACGACGCGAGGCAACCGCGCCGGATTCTCACGGTGCGCGGTGTCGGCTACGTGTTCGCGAGCAGGCAGGACGACGATGCCGGGAGTGCGCGATGAACCGCTTCTTCTGGCAAGTGTATCTCGCGTTGTTAGGCGTGATCGTCGTGTTCTTCGCCGTCTCGACCGCACTGTTTTTTCGCGCGGACACGCCCCACGAGCGCCACCTGAGAGCCGTGACGGCCGTCGCGGATCTCGCGTTTCCAGAGGGTGAGCCTGCCGCCGAAACGCAGAGGAGAATGGACGCCTTCGCGCGCGCGCTCGATGGCAGCGCGGCGCTCTATGCCGCGGACGGCGAGCGCATCGCCGAATCGGGTGAGCCGCTGCCGCGGCCGAAGCACGGCGCGACGACCTCATATCTCACGCGCCATCCGTTCACGGGCGTCGCGCGCCTCGGCGACGGCCGCTGGCTCGTGATTGCGGCGCGCGACATGGATCCGCCGCACGGGCCCATGCTGCTCGCGCTGCTCGCGCTCGCGCTGGCGATCGCGGCGGGGGCTTGGCCCGTTGCGCGCGGGGTCACGCGTCGCCTCGAACGCTTGACGGCGCGCGTGCGCGCGTTCGGTGCTGGCGAGCTCGGGGCGCGCGCCGAATCCGGCGGGCGCGATGAGATCGCGGCGCTCGCGAGCGCGTTCAATCACAGCGCCGAGCGCATCGAACGCCTCGTCGCGAGCCAGCGCGCGCTGCTCGCGAGCGCGTCGCACGAGCTGCGCTCGCCGCTCGCGCGCATGCGCGTCGCCGCGGAGCTGATCGGCGGCGCGAGCACCACACCCGCGCGCACCGAGGAGTTGCGCGCGCAACTCGCGCGCGACATCGCGCAGCTCGACGCCGCGGTCGAGGAGTTGCTCGCGGTTTCGCGCCTCGACTTGCTCGGCAGCGCGGACCACGCGCCGGTGGATGTGCTCGCACTCGCGGCGGAGGAAGCGGCGCGCGCGGGGATTGAAGCAAGTGGCGCGCCCGCGCATTTATCAGGCGATGCACGCAGCTTGCGCCACCTGCTGCGCAACCTGATCGCGAACGCGCAGCGCCACGCCGCCGGAGCTCCATTCAGCGTGCGCGTCGAGCCGCTCGA
>JANNKN010000492.1:0-1160 GCA_031396315.1 Deltaproteobacteria bacterium | reverse complement strand
GGGCGAATCAAGCGCAGCTCGGCCCCGAACTCCGTGCCACGCAACGCCCCCACGCAACGCAACTCACACAAGCGCTCCGTACACCCCAACGAGGGGCCGCCAGCGAGCCATCGCCCGGAGCCGCCCCCGGCCCGGCCCCCGCGGCGGAGCCCGCACCAACTCCAATCGCAGCTAGGCAAAATCCGCCGGCGTCACCTTCTCAATCCAACTCTTGAAATCCCCCGTGTATCCCACCGCCGCCTGCCGAGCGCGCACCCGCGCAAGAATCCCCTCCACCGTCGCAGCCGCCGGAGGCGCTGCCCTCCCAATCTCCGCCACGATCTTCGCCGCCTGCGCCCCCGCCGCGTCCGCAACATCACCGGCGAGCGCCGCCTCCCCCTGATGCCCGTCCTCGTTCACGCCGAGGAACGACGCGAGCGCCGCGTCGTACACCTCCGACGCATGCTTGCGCGACGCCACGATGTTGCCTTTGCCCGTGACGACGTTGCCGACGGAGAACACGCTCGGATACCCATCGATCCGCCCGATCTCCCAGTCCGTGAACGCGAACAGCTCGCCCTTCGTCGCGATGCCCGGGATCGGCTCGGGAATGCTGCCGATCGAGCTGATCACGTACGGGCCGCGGCGCTCGAACAGCTCGTCGGTGCTTACGAGCTTGCCGCCTTCGAACTTCGTGCGGCGCAGCTTCAGCCCGACCACGCGCCCGTCTTCGATGATCAGCGCCTCCGGCGCCGCGAGCGCCTCGACGTGAAAGCCGTACTTCTCTTGCGCCTTCTCGAGCAGCCGCTTGCGCGCGCCGAGAATCTTTTCTTTGCGCTTCTCGTCCGCGTCGTCGGGAATCTCGGCGAGCGGCATGTCTTCGGGGCGGCGGCGGTAGAAGAGCGTGCAGCCCGTGAGGCCGAGCTCCTCGAACTTCAGCCCGTGCTTTTCGAGCGACTTCGGGATGCCCTTCACCTCGAGCTCGATCATGTCCTGCTCGATGCCGCGCTCCCGCAGCTTCGCCCGCGTCGTCTCGAGCATGTGCGCCTTGGCCACGTCGATCGATGCGAGCCCGCCGCCGACGACGAGCGCGCCGTCTTCCGGCAGGAAGCGCTCGCCGGTATAATTCTTCTCTTCGCAGTGGTTGAACCAGATGATGAACGGATTCTGATAGATCAGGC
>JANNKN010000466.1:0-7325 GCA_031396315.1 Deltaproteobacteria bacterium | reverse complement strand
GCTTCTTCTTCGCCGTGACGGCGCGTTACTGACCTGTCGTCGCGAACGGGAGAAGCAGGAATGCGTGGAATTCGTCTCGCGAGGCCGGCGTCGAGAGCGCTGTGCGCCGTGCTCGTGTCCGGCCAGATCGCCCTGCCGGCGCTTGCGAACCCGAGCGGCGGCCGAGTGGTGGCAGGTTCGGCGACGATTCAGAATGTGTCGGCGTCGCGGCTCGAGGTTCGGCAGTCGAGCGCGCGCGCGATCCTCGACTGGGATTCGTTCTCGATCGCAGCCGGCGAGCGCACCCACTTCGCGCAGCCGTCGAAGAACGCGATCGCGCTGAATCGCGTGCGCGGCGGCGAGGTCTCGCAGCTGTTCGGCACGCTGAGCGCGGACGGCCGCGTGGTGCTGGTGAACGGCGCCGGCATCCACTTCGGACCGAGCGCGCGGGTCGACGTGGGCGGCTTGATCGCGACGACGGCGGACGTGAGCAACGCGAGCTTCTTGGCGAGCGATCGCCTCGCGTTCACGACGCCAGGTAACGGCGCGATCGTGAACGAGGGAATGATTACGGTGCGCGATGCCGGGCTCGCGGCGTTGGTGGCGCCGTGGGTTGCGAACACCGGCACGATCGCGGCTCGGCTCGGCAAGATCGCGCTGGCCTCGGGCGACACGTTCACGCTCGATCTCGCAGGCGACGCGCTGCTGGAGATCGCGGTGGATGCGAGTGCAGTGGACGGCGCAGCGCGCGGTCTCGCGAGCTCGGGCGCGCTGCTGGCGGACGGCGGCGCGATCGCGCTGATCAGCGCGGACGGCGCTCGGGCGGCGCTGGACGGCGCGATCAATCTCTCGGGCGTAGCGCGGGCGCGCTCGCTCGAGAGCCGCGACGGCCGCATCGTGCTGTCGGCGGGCGACGACGCGAGCGTGCGCGTGGCGGGAACGCTCGATGCGAGCGGGATCGAAGCGGGTGCGCGCGGCGGAAGCATTACGGTGACGGGCGGCGAGATCGCGCTCGAGGCAGGCGCGCGCCTCGATGCGTCGGGCGACGCGGGCGGCGGCGAGATCCGCGTCGGCGGCGACGTGCAGGGCGGCGGCACGCTGCTGCGCGCGCGTGGGCTCACGGTCGCGGCGGGCGCGGAGCTGCGTGCGGACGCGCTCGGCGCTGGCGCGGGCGGCACGATCATCGCGTGGTCGGATGGGCACACGGAGTTCGCGGGCGCGCTCTCCGCGCTCGGCCGCGGCGACGTCGGCGGCTTCGCGGAGATCTCGGGACATCAGACGCTCGCGCTCACCGGCGACGTCGCACTCGGGCAAGGCGGGAGACTGCTGCTCGACCCCACGGAGATCCTGATCAGTGACGGCGCAGGCGCGACCCTCACGACGGATACGCTGCGCCGGCAGCTGATCACCGGTACGACGGTCGACCTCGTGGCCACGGACGACATCGTGCTCGACGCGACGCTCGACGGCCGCGTCTCGAGCGGCGGCGTCGCCGGCGGTGGCGTCTCGTTCCGTTCGACCGCCGGCAACGTGCTCCTCAACGCGGACCTGATCACCAACCGCGGGGCGGTGACGCTCGACGCGGCGCTCGACGTCGTGATGGCGGCGACGGGCGGCGGCCTGAGCGGCGGTAGCGGCGTCGCGGTCGTCGTCTCCAACGCCGCGAACGGGCTGGGCTCGCAGGGCATCACGGTGCGCGCTGGCGGCGGCGCCGACCTCCAGTTCCTCGCGACGTCCGGCGCGCTGGACGTGCAGGCCACCGGTGACGTCGACCTGGCGCGCGATCTCGGAACGCTCGCGAGCCCGATCGCTTCGCTGATGCTCCGCGGCGCCTCGATCGATCTTCCCGCGAGCGTCGTGACGGCGAACGGCGCGATCACGATCGATGCGTCCGCCGCTCTCGCGATGGCCGCCTCGGACCAGCTCTTCGTCAGCAATGGATCGGGCACGACGACGAAGGGCAGCGGTCCGATCCAACTCTCGTACGGTGCGGGGGATCTCGAGCTCGGCGACGTCGAGACGGCCGGCGCAATCGCGATCGCGTACACGGGCGTCGGGTCGAGTCGCGTGCGGCTGAATCAACAGCTCGGCGGATCGAACGCGCCGATCGGCGGGCTCACGATCGATGCGCCGGTCGTCGACGTTTCGCAGTCGATCGTCGCGCAGGGCGCGGTCACGCTCGGCAACGCGAGCTCGAACGACTGCACCACGCTCACGGGCTGCACGATCCTGCGCCGCGACATCTTCACGCGCGGCGGCGACTTCACCGTGCTCGGCGACGCGCAGATCGATCCGCGCCGCGCGCTGGAGGATGCGGCCGGCAACCCACTGCTCGTCACGCCGGTGCTCGGGGTCGACGACACCGGGGCATTGATTCTCGGCGCGCAGCGGGCGGCGCTGACCGTCAATGAGCTCGCGGGCCGAACCTTCGTGATTCACGACCTGCGCGAAGTGGTCGAGACGGCGCCCGGCTCGGGAATCTTCAATCCGCTGCTCGACCTCAATAACAACCCGGTCACGGCGCCATTCGCGGAGCAGCTCGTGACGCCGATTCAGAACGGGGCGCTCGCGGCGTTGTTCCCGAACGCGCGTCAGGAAGTCGAGGCGAACGCCACGAGCGAGGACCGGATCGGCGAGCGCGTAGACACCACCTGGATCCTGACGATCGACACCACCGGAGGCGCAGCGGCCGGGGACGTCACGTTCGCGGGCGTCGTCTCGACGCCCAACTTGGCGCAGGAGCGGCAGTCGACGGGCTTCCTTCCCGCGAGCGCGTCGCATCGACGCTTCGAAAAGCCCGGTGGCAACTGCCCGGCACCGTGCCCCACGTATTTGCCGGGCGACGACGCGCAGCCTCGCTGGAACCGGATCCTCGACGCGAACGGAGACGTGCTGTCGCTCGCGGGAGACGCGAACGGGCAATCGGAGTTCTTCGAGCTCGGGATCGTTGCGGGCGCCGGCGGGGTGTCGTTCGGCCAATTCGTAGACGGCTCGGGCGTGCTGCAGCTCAACCTCGAGTCGGCGAGCGCGCTGTCCTTGCCGGTACGGCTGGCTCTCGACGCCGATCCGAACGGGGGCCAGTTCTCGGCGGACTGCGGGACGGAGGTGAGTTGCTTCGGATCGATCCGCCTCCCGCGCGCATTGCTGCCGACGCTCGACGCGAATGCGCCGCCACCCGGCACCGTCGTCTCGGAGCCGGCCTACTACGCGTTCGTTCCGGACCAAGACAACAACAATCAACCGACGGTCGCGCTCGGGCTGCTGCGCTTCGACGGCACGAGCACGATTCTCGAGCAAGACCTCGGAAACGAGCCGCTCGACATGGTTGCGCTGCTCCGCGCGCGGCCGGGAAACAGCACGCATCCGACCACCGGCACCTACACCTCGACGCCCGACACCGGCACGGGTCGCACCGATTCCGCCGGCGGCTTCTCCTTCAGCGGCGGCACCGGCGGCCTCTTCGGAGGCGGGAGCGGGCTCGGCGCCGCGGGTGGCCTGCCGGCGGGAGACGATTCGGCGATCGCGTCGAACGCCGCGTCATCGGGCGCCAATGCCCCCGCGGCCGAGGAGGATCCCACGGCTGCTGGCAGCGAGGGCTGTTCGCAAGCCTCACCGTCGGCTTATCAGGCCACACCGGGGCAAGCGGCCTTCGACAGCAATGCGCGCGGCGGGCCGTTCTCGGTGGACGTGTTCTGCGGCTCGTTCCGGTTGGTGGAGGCGGCGGATCCGGGTGGCGCGTTTGGCGAGCTGCCTTTCTTCGCGCGCGACTTCTGGTCGGCCGCGGGCTTCTCGAATGCGGCGCCCCGCGCGCCGAGCGCAGCGCCCGTCGCACCTTGAGGCCGTCACGGGCCCTGCGCCAGCTCGCACTCGCCGCGGGGGTCGCGGCGCCCGCGGCCATCGCACACGCCGCGGCGCCGCCGGCGCAGCCAATCCTGCAGGTCGAAGCCGAGATGCACTCGTCGGTGATCCGCGCGGCGGCGCTGTCGCCGCAGCAGGACTTTCTCGTGACCGGCTCGGCCGACAAGACCGTGCGGCTTTGGGACCTCGCGGCCCTGCGCTTGCGGCGCGTGTTTCGCGTGCCGATCGGTTCGGGCTCCGAAGGCCGCATTCACGATGTCGCGGTCTCTCCCGACGGGCAGTGGGTCGCGGCGGGAGGATGGACCGGCTGGGAGTGGGACGGCTCGGCGAGCGTCTATTTCTTCCGCGTGGACACGGGCGCGCTCGTGGCGCGCATCTCGGGGCTGCCCGCAGCGATCGGCAACCTCGCGTACTCCCGCGACGGCCGCTTCTTCGCGATCGGCCTGATGGGGCGCGCCGGCCTGCGCATCTACGAGATTTCGCCCGACGGCTATCGCCACGTGTTCACGGATACCGACTACGGCGAGCGAATCGCATCGCTCGACTACGCCGCCGACGGGCGACTCGCGACCTCGTCGCCGGATGGGCGCATCCGCGTCTACGGCCCCGATCACGCGCTCGCGCAGAGCGCGCCGACTCCGGCGGGCGCGGCGCCGCTCGAAGTCCGCTTCTCGCCGGACGGGCGGAAGCTCGCCGTGGGATATCACGATGTCGCGCGCGTGGACGTGCTCGACGCGGCGACGCTCGCGCTCGAGTTCAGTCCGCGGATCCCGGCGACCGCTGGATTCGCGGCGACTTACTCGGTCGAGTGGTCCGAGGACGGGCAGCTTCTGTTTGCGGGCGGCCGCCGCGACGCGCCCGGTGTGAATCCGATCGTCGCGTGGCAGGACGCCGGGCACGGCGCGGCGCGCTTGCTGCCCGCCGCGCGAGCGCGCATCGGACGGCTGCTTCCGCTGCGCGACGGTCGTCTCGCGTGGGCCTCCGAGGATCCCGCGCTCGGCGTGTTCGATCGCGCGGGCGCGCTGGCGTTGATTCGCCAGCCGCCCACCGTCGACTACCAGGCGCTTGGCGACGGCCTGCTGCTCTCGGCCGACGGAAGCGACGTCGGCTTCGCATTCGAAGACGGCGCCCGCGCGCACTTCGGCTTCGCGAAGCTCGAGCTGCGGCCCGGTCGTGGCTTCGGCTTGTCGGCGCCCCAGCAGACCGGACCCGCGCAGGTCTCGCTCGAGCAGCGCGGGCACGCGGCGCGGATCGCTGGCGTCGCCGTGCGGCTCGACCCGTTCGAAGCCGTCCGGCACTACGCATGGTCACATGATGGCGCGCGCGTCGCGCTCGCGACCGAGTGGGCCGTGCGCGTCTTCGATGCGCGCGGCGCCCCGCTCTGGAGCGTCTCGCTGCCGGTCGTGGTGCATGCGGTGAACATCAGCGCGGACGGAGCGTGGGTCGTGGCGGCCGTTTCCGACGGGACGTTGCGTTGGTTCTCGCTGCGCGACGGCACGCCGCACGCGGCGTTGTTCCCACACGCGAATCGCACGGAGTGGGTGGCGTGGCTGCCGTCGGGCGAATACGCGGCGTCGCCCCACGGCGACGAGTTCGTCGGCTGGGCTTTGAATCAAGGCGCCGCGCGCGAGCCGCTGTTCTTTCGAGCGGTTCAGTTCGAGCGCACCTTTTATCGACCCGAGCGCCTCGAGCGCGCGTTCGCGCCACCGATCGCGCGCGCGGCGCCGTTCGCTGCAGATCGCTTGCTCGCGCTAGCTCCGCCCGAGGTCGCCATCGACGTCGGGCTCCAGCTGCAGCCGCGGCTGCGCGGGCCGGCCGCGCGCATCGTCGTGCGCGCGCGCGCCCGCAGCGCCGCGATGACGAGTGTCGCGGTGTTCGTCAATCAACTCCCGATCACGCCCGCACCGCAGCGCGCGATCCCAGCGCGCGAGGGGCGCGGTCTCGATCGCAGCTTCGAGGTTCCGCTCGGCGACGGAGCCAACGCGATCCGCATCGAGGTCGACAGTGCCGTCTCGCGCGGGGTCGCTGAGGTCGTCGTCGAGAACTCGGGCGCGTCGATCGCCGATCAACCGAGTGATCTCTATTTGCTCGCGGTGGGCGTGAACTTGCTCGAGTACATGCCGGGCGAGAGCCTCTCCTACGCCGCCTCGGACGCCACCAGCATGGTGACAGCGCTCGCTGCCCAGCAGGGCAAGACGTTCCGCAAAGTGCACCGTCGGCTGCTCGCGGACGGCGGCACCACGCCGACGAAGCGCGCGATCGAAGACGCGCTGCGCTTCCTCGAGCAGGCGCGCGCCGTCGACACCGTGATCGTCTACCTCGCCGGCCACGGCGTGCGCGGGAACGGCGCCGAGCGCGGCTATTTCTTCCTGCCGGAGGACGCGCGCCCCGAGGATCTCGAGGCGCTGGGGGCCGGCTCCGACTCGGCGCCGTCACTCATTTCGTGGCGCGTAGTGATCGATGCGATGGAGCGGGCGATCGGCCGCCGCGTCCTCGTGCTCGACACTTGCCACGCGCAGCAAGTGCGCGGCGGCCTCGATCTGAACTGGCTCGCGAAGCAATCCGCGTCGTCGCAGTTCGCGATGCTCGCTGCTTCATCCGCCGAGGAATCGTCCGAGGAGGATCAAACGCTCGGCGCCGGCCTCTACACCCACGGCTTGGTCGACGCGCTCGAGGGCCACCACGACGCGGACGGCGACGGCGTCGTGACGCTCGCCGAAGCCCACGCCCACGCGGCCGCCTTCGTCGAGGCGCGCCGCACCGGATCTCAGCAGCCTCAGTTCGTGGCGCCGGACGTGCTCGCGAGCCTGCGCCTGAGGTAGGCGGCGCGAAGCCCGCTTGCAGCTCAGCGGAAGGTGTATTCGACCGACACCGAGGGGATCACGTCGTCGCGCAAGCCTTCTGCGTTGAGGCGCCACAGCGCGTTCGCACCCACCACGAGGCGGCGCCACGGGTTGATCTTCAGGCCCGACGAGAGCGCTGCGACGAAGTCGCCGACGCCATTGCGCTCGAGATCATTGCTCGCGACG
Organism: Deltaproteobacteria bacterium; assembly: GCA_031396315.1. Lineage (GTDB taxonomy): Bacteria > Myxococcota_A > UBA9160 > UBA9160 > UBA6930 > VGRF01. Next base: position 459 of record JANNKN010000466.1, on the reverse strand, counting down.
AAGTCGACGCTCAGGCTGATCCGCTCGTGGATCCGCACGTCGCTGCCGAGCTGGTAGCGGACGGAGTTCTGCGTGCCGCCGCGCAGGAAGAATCCGGCGGAAGCATGCGGCGAGAACCACCGCCAGCGCGTCGAGCCGATCAACAGCACGGATCCAGCGTCTTCCCCGAGGCCGCGGAGCTGGCTCGCGCTGCCGGTCGGAAGCCAGAGGTCGACGCGCAGCGCGAGCCCCGTCTGCTCGGTTTGATAGAAGTGGTACTTCGCGCGCAGGACGATGTCGCCCAAGCCGAACGTCGAATCGTCGTCGGAGGAGGTGTAGTCCGTGATCGGGCCGCCCGGGCCGACGAGTCCGTTCACGTCGACTCGGCCCTGGAGGTCGAGCTGGATGAGCGGGATCACGACGCCGACGTCGAGATTGTCGAGCACGCCGTAGTTCAAGAACAGGGCGTAGATGTTCGCA
>JANNKN010000455.1:0-1636 GCA_031396315.1 Deltaproteobacteria bacterium | reverse complement strand
GGAGCAGTTCCTTGCCTTGTTATTGCGCTCGCGGTGCGAGCGGGCGGAGGAGCCAGAAAAAGAGCGCAATCTGAGACAGTGTCGCCACTGCGAAGATCAACTCGAGTTCACGAGAGTCGTCCGGAAGCCATCTCAGGGCCTCGAGCAGGAGGGAGCTCGGGAACTGCATGAGCCACCAAAACCAGAGCGGTAGAGGGCTATCGGAGACGGTGATTCTGACTGGGTCCCAGTGAACGCGATACCAGCAGACATGTGCCACGACGAGAACCGGAAGGAGCAGAGCGGCTTCTACCGCGAGAGCTACGACGAGCGCCTCGGCCCATGTCCCGCGCGCTCGCCGGAGTCTCCCTAGAACCGCGATGCGCTCAGCTTCACATCGGCGTGCTTCCACGCCTGCGCGAATCCGTTCTCCACCATCGCGGCCTGCTCCGCCTTCCCCTGGGCGTGCAGCGATTGCGTGAGGCCGTAGAGCGACCAGCCGTTCTTCGGGTGCTGCTCGAGATCCTTGCGATAGACGAGCTCCGCGTCGGAAGCCCGCCCGGCTTGCAGCAGAACTGCCCCTAATGCCTGACGCGTCGGCATGAACCAGGGCGGCGGCTCGGTGTAGACGAGCCCGTCCTGCTGCGCGACGGCAGCTCCGAGCGCGTCGATCGCACCCGCCGTGTCGCCTTTCGCGGCAGCGAGCTCGCCTTCGAGCTGATCGCCCGCGAGCGCGAGCAGCGCGGCCGTCGAGGTCGAGCCGCCGTTCGCCATCAGCTGCGCCGCTCTCGGATCCGCGGCCGCATCGAGCACTGCCTCGAGCTCCGCCTCGGCCTCGGTGACGCGACCGAGTCGCGCGAACGCCATACCGCGGGCGAAGTGCCAGATCCCTCCCTGATAAACGCGATCTTCGGGCGGCGCGGGCTCGGCGAGCACCGCGTCCCACTTGCCGAAGCGCACCAGCATGAGCGTCGGCAGCGTGAGGAAATCCTCGACCGGCGGGAACATCGCCACCTTGTCCTTCACCGTCATCGCGAGCCGGCGCGCCTCGGCGAGCGCGCTCTCGGCCTGACCCTGCGCTGCCGCGGACACCGCGATGAAGTGCACGTTGTGCGGGTAGTAGAGCGCGCCGTAGATCGGATAATTGCCGGGCCCGCAGAGCCCGAACAGCGACTCGTCGGCTTTCGCGGCCACGAGGTTCGCAGCGACGGCGTCCTGATAACGCCCGACGCGCCAGTAAATGTGGCTTGGCATGTGCACGAGATGTCCCGCATCCGGCGCGAGCGGACGCAGCCGATCCGCTGCAGCCTCGGCCTTCTCGGGCGCCGGCAACTCCTCGAGGTGGATGTAGTAGTGGTTCGCGCCCAAGTGATTAGGCTCGCGCGCCAGCGCCCACTCCAAGTACTCCTCGGCCAGCGGCGTGAGCTCGCGCGGCGCGAGCTTCTCGTCCCAATAATTCCAGGGCGTCACGTCCATGATCGCCGCGGCCGCCAGCACAGCGACGTCCACGTTCTCGGGATGCTTCCCGCGCAGCGCGATCATCGCGTCGGCGTAGGCGCGGTCGAGCGGCGCGCGGTCGGCCGGCGCCTCCGCCGCATAGCGCGTCGCGAGCGCCGCGATCAGATCCTGCTCGAGCGGGCTCGCGTGCTGCGCGCGC
>JANNKN010000429.1:0-8720 GCA_031396315.1 Deltaproteobacteria bacterium | reverse complement strand
CACCGCGCCCCGCCCGCATGCGCCGCTGATGGCCGGCACCCGCACCTATACCTACGACGAGAACGGCAACGCCACCTCGAACGGCACGCAGACCTATACCTGGGACGGGGAGAACCGGCTCGCGTCGGTCACCGTCGGCGGCGCGACGGTGGTCGGCCTCACCTACGGCCCCGACGGGACGCGGCTGAAGAAGGTGAGCGCCTCCGGCACGACCGCGCGCTTCCTCACCGCTGCTGCCACGCTCGCGAGCGCGCCGGTCGTGCTCGACGGCACGCAGCGCATGCGCGAGCGCCCGATCGCGGACCTCGCGCTGGCGCTCGGCGCCCTCGGCGCGCGCGTCGAAGTATTAGGCACGCACGGCTGCCCACCACTGCGCGCAGGCGGCTCGCGGCTCGTGGGCGGAGAGGCGCTGCTCGACGTGCGCCGCAGCTCGAGCCAGTACGTGTCGGGCATCCTGCTCGCCGCACCCTACGCCGCGCGCGACGTCACGCTGCGCTTCGTCGGCGGCGAGGTGATCTCGCGCCCGTTCGTGGATCTCACGCTCGCGGTGATGCGCGATTTCGGCGCAGACGCGGATTGGCGCGGGCCCGGCGCGGTGTGGGTGCGCGCGGGCCGCGGTTATCAAGCGCGCGAGTACGTCGTCGAGCCCGACGCGCAGGGAGCGGTGTACGGCTTCGCGGCGGCGGCGATCGCGGGCGGCAGCGTCACGACGCCGCACCTGCCACGCACGTCGATCCAGCCCGACCTCGGCTTTCTGGACGCACTCGAGCGGATGGGTTGCAGCGTCGAGCGCGGCGAGCACGCCCTCACGGTGCGCGGTGCGCCGAAGCTGCGCGGGATTCGCGTCGATGCGAACCCGTGGCCCGACGCCGCCCTCGCGCTGGCCGTGGTGGCGCTGTTCGCGGAGGGCGCCACCGAGATCGTGAACGTGCCGAACCTACGCATCAAGGAGAGCGATCGCCTCGCTGCGCTCGAGCGCGAGCTCGCCAAGCTCGGCGCGCGCGCAACCGCGGGGCCCGACTGGCTGCGCATCGAGCCCGGCCCACTGCGCGGCGCCGAGATCGACACCTACGACGACCACCGCATGGCGATGTCGTTCGCGCTCGCCGGCTTGCGTATCCCAGGCGTCGCGATCCGCGACCCCGGCTGCGTGCGCAAAACCTGGCCCGGCTTCTTCGAGGCGCTCGCGAGCTGGCGCTGACTGTCAATCGGGGTCTCACCCCGATCGACAGCTACTCGGCGCCCCTCGCCTTGGTGGTTGCGAGCGCGAAGCCTTCAGCGCCGGCGATCTGCGCCTGGTCGAGCACGAACACGGCCTCGCCGTAGACGATCTCCTTGTCGCCGCGCAGAATCACCACTTTGTCGGTAGCGACTTCGAGCGCGGCCTTGATCGCGGCCTGCAGCGCATCGCGCGCCACCACGTCGCCGTCGACCTGAATCGTGCCGTCGGTCGAGATCGTGACGTTGACCGCCTTCGGCGGCGTCTTCCCCGCTTCCTGCGCGGACGGCAGATCGACCTTCTTGCCGGTGTTCGCGATTACCGACGAGGTCACCATGAAGATGATCAGCAGCACCAGGAACACGTCGGTCAGCGGCGTGATGTTGATCTCGGCGACGATGCCGCTGCCGCCCTCGTCATCGCCCGGCAGTTGTACTGCCATGTGGCGCCTCCGTTCCGGCTGTACCGGCTGCGCCCGCCTCGAGCGTGAGCAGCGCTTGAATGAAGCGCTCGCTCGCGCGCGCGGTCGTGGCCGTAATGGCTGAGATACGCGTGTTCAAATAGTTGTAGAGGAGCAGCGCGAGGATCGCGATCAGCAAGCCGACGGCGGTCGCGATCAACGCTTCGGAGATGCCTTCCGACACGACTGCGAAGCCCGCATCGCCGGACTCGGCGATCGCGCCGAAGGCCTGGATGATGCCGATCACGGTGCCGAGCAGCCCGATGTAGGGCGCTAGCGAGCCGATCGTGCCGACGAACCACACACCGCGCTTCAGATCCGTGAGCAGCTCCTGCCGGGCGGTCCCGAGCACTTGCTGCACGTCCTCGACCGCATAGTTCCCCCAGCGCAGGCCTTCCGCGAATACCGCGGACATCGGGGTCGTCGACGTATCGCAGAGCGCGCGCGCCGCCGGCAAGTCGCGCTTCAGCAGATAGTCGACCAGCTTGCGCGTCACGTCGCGCGTCGCCAGCTCGACACCGCGGAACTTCCAGAGCCGCTCGAATGCGATCGCAAACACGATCACCGAGAGCACACCGAGCGGGTACGTCACGTACCAGCCCTCGTTGATCAGGTGCAGAATTTCTGAAGCGCTCATGCCGTCCGAAACTCCTCGCTCGCAAGTACGTTGAAGGCGGGCAGTGGGTAACCGATGCGGCGTTTCGTTGACACCCCTGACGGGCTCTCTTAGGTTGGCCGAGCCCTTCCGAAAACCCCTTCAAACGCGAACAGTTGCGGCGTCTCTGCGGGCCCGCTGCAGGATGCGGATGGAATGCGGACGCAATGCTGAGCCAGGCGATCAGTAGCGAGTTCGTGGTGCGCCGGCGCCATCCAAAACGCTCCGCCCGGGGGCATGCGCGCAGCGCGAACTCGGCGCTGGCTGCGGTCGCCGCGCCGGTCGGTGTCTTCCCCGGTATCGCGATGCCCGAGCCGACGGGGGCGCGCGAGCGTCTGCTCTCGAGCGGACTCTCGATCCTGATTCACGCCCTGATCGTCGCCGCGATCGGCCTCACGGCGTACCTCGCGCCCGAGGTGATCCAGGAAAAGATCATCGAGATCACGCGCATCGACGACGCGCCGGACAACGACACGTCGGGCTCGCCCCGCCCGCGCGCGATCGCAGAGAGCTCTGGACGCTTCGCGCCCGCGCCGATGGCCATGCAGGCGCACGTGATCAATCCGGCGGTGATCCAGGCGCGCGCCGCGAACGTTGCCGCCGCGCAGGCCATCCAGGTGGAGGCGGTCAGCGCCATCGCGGCGCCGCGCGAGATCGTGCACACGACGGCGCCGACGGTCGAAGCCGCGCGCACGTATCAATCGATCGCAACCGTGACGGTGACCCCCGTCGACACCACCGCCGCATCCGCGCAGATCGCGGGCAATGTCTCGATCCAGGCACCGCAAGGCGTCGTCGTCGGCCCGCGCCAAGTCACGACGACCGGCGCGACGGTCGGCGTCGGCGCGCCGACGGCGCTCGGCACCGGCTCCTCGGTGCGCGAAGGCATCGCATCGGGCCGCGACGTGGTGGGCGGCAAGACTGGCGAGCGCGCGAGCATGACCGGCGCGTACGGCGAAGGCGGAGGCCGTGGCTTCGGCGGCAGCGGCACCGGCGCAGGCGGCGGAAAGCCGTGCGGGCAGCGGCCGGAAGTCGCCTCTTACATCCAGCGCGTGAAGACGCGCGTGCTCTCGCGCTGGTCGGGCGCAGCGCAGGGCGAGGTCGAGCTGACCTTCCGCATCGACGCGGCGGGCACCGCCAGCCAGGTGGAGTTCGTCTCCGCAACCCGGCCGGAGATCGGCGCTTCGATCGTGGAAGCGATGCGTGTCGCCTCCCCGTTCGAGCCCATGTCCGAGGCGGTTCGCTCGTGTCTCGCGGACGACACCTTGATCGCGACCTTCTCGCTCTCCACCGAGTGACCGCTTGAGCCAGCGCGTCCAGACGCTTCTGGCCTTCGTGTGCGTCGCCGCGCTGAGCACGGCGGCGCAGCCCGCTCGCGCGCAAACGCCGACGCCTGCACCCGCGAAGTGTCAGCCTTACCAGAACCAATCCTTCGATCCTTCGATCCCGACACCGAGGCGATTCTCAAGAACGAGTCCGACACCAACTGCGACGGCAAGATCGACGAAGTCATCGTGTATGAAAACAACGAGCCGAAGCGCGCGGAGAAGGATGAGAACAAGGACGGCCGCTTCGACACGTTCGTCGATTACGCACCGGGCGGCGTCGTCACACACCAAGAACGCGACGTCGACTTCGACGGCAAGCTCGATCAGTGGGTCGAGTTCGCCAATAACAAGCCCACTTCGCAGCAAGACGACAACAATGGCGACGGCCGGGCCGACTCCACCAAAACTTTCGTGGACGGCTTGCCTTCGCGGCTCGAGCAAGATCGCGACTTCGACGGCAAGCCCGATTCGCGCACCGAGTTCCAGAATGGCGCGCCGGCGCTCGTGATCGACGACGAAAACGAGGACGGGCGCCCCGAGATTCGCGCCGCGTTCGCGCCCAACGGCGACAAGGTTCGCGAGGAGCAGGACACGAACGGCGACGGTCGCTTCGACGTGCTGATCGAGTTCGCGAGCGGAAAACAGGCGCGCGTCTCCGAGGACACGGGCGGCAAGCCCGCTTTCGACGCCATCACCGAGTACACGCCCGATGGCAAAGTCAGCGCGCGTCGCGCCGACTCCGATGACGACGCCAGCTTCGACATCGTGTCGGCCTACGAGAGCGGCGTCGAGCGCAAGCAGACCCGCGACGTCGATCAGGACGGCATCGCGGACGCGGTGATCACATTCGACGCCCAAGGCCGGCCCGAGCAGGAGGATTTCGACGCCGACGACGATGGCCGCGTCGACCTGCGCCGGATCTCCAAGGATGGGCAGAAGAACGTCGAGCACGCCGACACGAATGCGGACGGCAAGTTCGACCTGACGACGCACTTCCTGGCTGGCAAGAAGCTCGCGACCGAGGCCGACACGAACTACGACGGGAAGCCCGACGCGTTCGTCGATTTCGCCGATGACGTGCGCAAGCAGCAGCGCGAGGACACCAACTTCGACGGCAACGTCGATGCAATCTTCGACTACGAGCTCGACGGCGAAACGCTCGCGCTCGATCGCCGCGACAGCGACTTCGACAAGCGCTTCGAGACGGTCTCGCGCCATCAGGCCGGTGCGCTCGCGATCAAGACCGTGGATGCCGACGGCGACGAGAAGCCCGAGCGCACCGAGCGCTACGCCGACGGGCGCCTCGAGCGCCTCGAGCTCGACGAGGACGACGACGGCCGCGTCGAGGCGTGGAGCTTCTACGACGCGGGCGGAAAGCTCGTGAAGCAGGAGCAGGACACCAACAAGGATGGCCGAGCCGACACCTGGGTCGAGCTGTTCCCCGCGAACGGCCAGATCGCGCGCGTGCTGAGCGACGCGAACTTCGACGGCAAGCCCGAGAGCTGGCGCACCCAGGACGAGAGCGGCGCCACCACGGCGCTCGAAGAGGACAAGAACGCCGATGGCAAAGCCGACCGGCTCGTGAAGTTCGTGGGCGGCAAGCCGGACTCGTTCGAAGAAGACACCACGTTCGACGGCAAGCCGGACGTCGCGGGCCGCCTCTCCCCCGACGGCAAGGTGCTCGAGGAGCGCCGCGTAACGAGCGCCGGTGCCGTGAAGATCTCGTTCGAGGGCGGGCAGAAGGCGCGCGAAGAACAGGACCAGGACGCGGACGGCAAGCCCGACGTGATCTCGACGTTCAAGGACGGCGCGCTCGCGCTGCAAGAGCAGGACAGCAACGCCGACGGCGTGATCGACACGCGCATCAGCTTCGCGAGCGGGAAGCGCGTGAGACAGGAGCGCGACACCAACGACGACGACCAACTCGACGCCACGACGCACTACGACGCGAACGAGCGACCGCTGCGCGAGGAGCTCGACACCAACGCGGACGGCAAGCCCGACGTGAAGCGCTTCTACGAAGCCGGCGCGGTCGCGCGCGAGGAGCAGGACGCGGACCACGACGAGCGCTTCGAGCTCACGACGTACCTCGCGAATGGCGTGCCGCAGCGCTCCGAGGCCGACACGAACGGCGACGGCAAGCCGGACGTGCTCGCGACTTATCAGGCCGGCAAGCGCAGCGAGCAGCGAGAAGATACGAACGGCGACGGTACGATCGACACCATCACGCGCTTCGGAACCGACCAGAAGCCGGCGCAGATCGCATCCGACGGCGACGCCGACGGACGGCTCGAAACCACCACGTTCTACGCGAACGGCGAGCTCGTCCGCAGTGAGAAGGACCGCAACGGGGACGAAAAACCCGACGTGCGCATCGCTTATCAGGGTGGCAAGCCGACCACGACCGAGCAGGACGACGATTACAACGGCAGCTTCGAGAAGCGCGTCGCGGCGTCGGCGAAGGGCGAGCAAGAACAGAGCGAAGACCGCAACGGGGACGGCACGCCGGACCTGCGCGTCACGTTCGACGCGAAGGGCCAAGTGTTACGGCAGGAGGAAGATCGCGACTTCGACGGCAAGCCCGACCGGATCATCGAGTTCGTGAACGCGAAGCCGCGGCTGATTCGCGAAGACGCGAAGGGCCGCGGCTGCTTCGATCTCGAGCAGCGACTTGCAGCCGACGGCACCACCGTCGAGGAGCAGGCCGTCGACGAGAACGGCGACTGCAAGCTCGACCTCTGGTCCCACTTCGAGAACGGCTCGCCGGTGTGGCAGGCGCAAGATCAGCGCGCCGCGGGCTTCGCAACCGTGCTGACGCGTTTCAACGCTACGGGCGCGCCGGTGCTGCAAGAGCTCGTCAGCGAGGGCAAGCGCGCCCCCGACACGAAGATCTTCCTCGGCGCGGACGGCGCGGTCGAAGCGCAGTGCCTCGACAGCGACGGCAATCGCACGCTCGACGTGCGCTACCGCATCGCGGGCGGCGCGGTCGCCGAGGGCCTCGTCGATACCAACAAGGACGGCAAAGCCGACGTGCGTCAGGCCTGGGCGGGCGGCGCGATTGCCCACGTCGAGGTCGATACCAACGGCGACGGCCGCGCCGACGTCGTGCAGTACTTCTCCGGTGCCAGCGTGATCCGCCAATGCGAAGACAAGGAATACGATGGCGTGGTCGACCAATGCTTCGAGGGCCAGAAGGTCGTGCCGGTCGCGGGGGTGAAGGATCTCAGCAAGCCGCTCGGCGCACTTGTGTGCGGCGGTTTCGACCCGTTTTGGCGGCGCTAGCGCGCCCGAACGCGTCTTCCTCGACTGCAGCGTGATTTTCTCGGCGCAACTCCCCACCGCTGCGTTTACGATGCGCGGCGCACGGAGCCCGCCGTTAGGGAATGCGCGCCGCCATCCTCACCACCGCGTTCGTGATCGCCGTGCTCGCGCTCTGGGCGAACGTGCGCGGCGCCGTCTCCCGCGGCGGCAGCACGGTCGGCGTCGCCGGCGCGCCGGCACCTGCGCTGCCCGACGTCGCAGCCGCGCCCGCGGGCGCACCATCTGCCGAGCGCGCGCCAGACCCGATTTACGAGCCGGCCTCGGCGGCGCCCGCGTTGGCGGAACCCCCGCGCGATCACGTCGTAGTCGCCGGCGAGACGCTCGCGGACATCGCGCATCGTTGTTACGGAGACGCCGCGCGCGCGGCTGAGATCTACGCCGCGAACCGCGACCGGATCCGCGATCCGGATCGACTCCACGCCGGGCAGACACTCGTCATTCCCTGAGTGGCGTGAACGCCAGGCGTTGGCGTCCGTGAGCCCCGGGCCACGCGCGGGCAAGCGTCGCACACGGCCAACGGCGCGAGATCGCGTGCGCTCGCGCTCCGGCCGCGTGCGGCCGACACGGCCCGCCTGCACTCCGGAGCGCCCTTCTCGCCTGGCACGACAGTTGCTCTCTCGCACGCGCGAGGAGACCGACCCCGATGCGGCCCCAGTCAGTTTTGTGGATCGGAAGCGCGGACGGAATGCAGGCCAGCGCGGTCTCCCAGGCTGCGGAGGTGGACCTCGTCTGGACGCGCAAGCCGAGCGATGCGTTCGAGCTGCCACTCGCGAGCTTTGCCTGCGTCGTAATGGACGCGGACGCCGGCGACTCGAGCATCGCCGAAGCGCTCCGGCGCGCTGGCGCGGCCGCGGTGCTGGTGACCGCGGACCCGGCGCGCTACCCGCGCATTGCGGATCTCGCGCGCGCGCCGGCCGCTGTTGCACGCCCGCGCAGCGTCGCAGCCGCCAGCGAAGCGATGCAGCGTGCACTCGCGCTCGTCGCGCGCGCGCAGGCCACCCACGCAACGGTGCTGCTCACGGGCGAGACGGGCGTTGGCAAGGAGGTGCTCGCGCGCGCGATCCACGCCGAGGGTGCGCGGACACGCGGCGCCTTCGTGGCACTCAACTGCGCGGCGTTCCCGGAGACGCTGCTCGAGAGCGAGCTGTTCGGACACGCGCGCGGCGCCTTCACCGGCGCGGATCGTGCGAAGGAGGGGCTATTCGTCGCCGCCCACGGCGGCACGCTCTTCCTCGACGAGGTGGGCGAAACCTCCATGCCGTTCCAGGTGAAGCTGCTACGGGCATTGCAGGAGCGCGAGATCCGGCCGGTCGGCGGGAACCGCACGCAGCGCGTCGACGTCCGGGTGATTGCGGCGACCAACCGCGAGCTGCGCCGCGAAGTCGACCGCGGGGCCTTTCGCGCGGATCTCTTCTATCGGCTCGCGGTCTTCCCGATTCGCGTGCCTCCGCTGCGTGAGCGTCGCGAAGACGTCGAGCCGCTCGCGCGCCATTTCCTCGCATTGCACGGCGAGCGCGAGGGCAAACGTGGCTGCCGTCTCGCCGCCGACGCGCTCGACCTGCTCGCAACGCACGCTTGGCCTGGAAACGTGCGCGAGCTCGAGAACGAGATGCTGCGCGCGCTCGCGCTCTCGGAACCCGGCGACGAGATCCCCGGCGCGCGCCTCTCTCCGCGCCTCGGCGAACTGCTCGAGCCCGCGCGCGAGCTCCTCGCAGACGGCGAGCCCTTGCGTGTCAC
>JANNKN010000045.1:0-3225 GCA_031396315.1 Deltaproteobacteria bacterium | reverse complement strand
CTGGTTGCCGTAGCGGTAGGTGCCGTTGGCCAGCAGGGTGAGCGAGGCGAAGGTCGGCTCGGAAGGTGCCCCGTCGATCGTCACCGAGACCGGCACGAACGTGCGGTCGGCCACTGGACCTGGGCGGCGGGCACGAATGAGCTCGATCTCGATCATCGGTGGGTTCCAGACCGATTTCGCGCGCAACTGGACCAAGGAGAACAAGCACTTCTCCGCCCTGATGCGGGAATCCGTGCTCGGCGCGCTCGAGCGCTGCGAGATCGCCCCTGAAGAAGTGCAGAGCGCGCACGTCGGGAACTTCGCGGCCGAGCTGTATTGCATGCAGGGTCACCTCGGCGCGTTCTTCGCCGAAGCGCACCCCGCGTTCAGCGGCCTGCCGACGGGCCGCCACGAGGCCGCGTGCGCCTCGGGCTCGATCGCGATTCTCGCCGCCGCCGCCGAAATCGAGGCCGGACGCTACGACCTGCAAGCCGTCGTCGGCATCGAGCAGATGAAGACCGTCTCCGCCGCGAAGGGCGGCAGCTACCTCGGCACCGCCGCCTGGTACGAGCAAGAAGCGGACGGCGTCGAGTTCCCGTTCCCGAAGCTGTTCGGAAAGCTCGGCGACGAATACGACAAGCGCTTCGGCCTGAAGGACGAGTACCTCGCCGAGATCAGCCGCCTCAACTACGACAACGCGAAGCTGAACCCACTCGCGCAAACCCGTAATTGGTACATGAACAAGGACCACGCTTTGGTGCGCACCGAGGACAACGCGGCGGTCGGCGGGCGCATCCGCATCAGCGATTGCTCGCAGGTCACGGACGGCGCGGTGACGGTGTTCCTCGCCTCGCGCAGCTATGCCGAACGCTACGCACGCGGCCGCGGCTTGCGCCTCGACCAGATCCCGCGCATCAAGGGCTGGGGCCACCACACGGCGCGGCTGCGCTTTGCGGACAAGATCGCGGAGAGCGCGAAGAGCCCCTACGTGTTGCCGCACGTGCGCTCGACGATCACCGACGCGTGGAAGCGCGCGGGCGTCGCGGACGTGAACGGCGTCGACGGCATCGAGACCCACGACTGCTTCACGACCAGCGAGTACATGGCGATCGACCACTTCGGCATCACCGCGCCCGGCGAGAGCTGGAAGGCGGTCGAGGCGGGCTGGCTCGAGATCGACGGCAAGCACCCGATCAACCCGAGCGGCGGACTGATCGGCGCGGGCCATCCCGTCGGCGCGACCGGCGTACGCCAGCTGCTCGACGCGGCGCTGCAGGTGACCGGTCGAGCCGGCGCTTATCAGGTGGAAGACGCCAAGAACTTCCAGACGCTCAACATCGGCGGCAGCGGCACGACCAGCTGCAGCTTCATCGTCGGCGTCTGAACGAGCCGTCGCGCTCGCGCGCGATTTCGGGAATACACTGCGGCGCGCGAGAGCGATCTCGCGCGCCGCATGCGTTTCGAGGCGCGATTCGAAGGGGACGTCGTGATGAGTGATGTGCGCATCCATGAAGCCGGCGCGCGCGACGGGCTGCAGAACGAGCTGGACGTCGTCCCCACGGCGCTGAAGCTCGAGCTGCTCGGGCGGCTCGCGGACGCCGGCATTCGTTCGATGGACGCGACCAGCTTCGTCTCCCCGCAGTGGATCCCGCAGCTCGCGGACGCGGACGAACTCGCGGCACGGCTCGCGCTGCGGCCCGGCGTCTCGTACATGGCGCTCGTGCCGAATTTGGCGGGTTACGAGCGCTTCACGAAGTCGCGCTTCGACGTGGTCGCGTTCTTCGCTTCGGCCAGCGAATCCCATAACAAGAGCAACGTGAACCGTTCGATCGCCGAACACCTCGACCGCTTCGCGCCGGTCGCCGCGCGCGTGAGAGCCGACGGCAAGCGGCTGCGCTGTTACCTCTCGACCGTGTGCGGCTGCCCATTCGAGGGCGCAGTGCCCGTCGCGCAGGTGATGCGCGTGACGCGGCAGCTGCTCGCGCTCGGCGCGGACGAGATCTCGTTCGGCGACACGATCGGCGTCGGCGTGCCCGGGCAGGTGCGCGAGCTGGTGCGCGCGCTCGCGGGCGAGGTCTCGCTCGAGCGCGTGGCGCTCCACTTCCACGACACATATGGCCGTGCGCTCGCGAACGTGCAGGCCGGCTACGAGGAAGGCGTGCGCGCCTTCGACTCGTCGCTCGGCGGCCTCGGCGGCTGCCCGTATGCGCCGGGCGCATCGGGCAACGTCGCGACGGAAGACGTGGTGGACCTGTTCGAGCGTTCGGGTGTGACGACGGGCGTCGATCTCGATGCGCTGGTGGACGTGACGGACTGGATGTCGCGAGAGGTGCTGAAGCGCCCGCTGCCGGGGCGTGTGTATCGGGCGGTGCTCGGTGGCCGGGCACGCAAGGCGAGGTAACGAAACACGACTACCCGCGGGGCATTCGGCCTTTCGGGTTGGCCGGGTCCCGGAGCTGGCGATAAGGTTTGCCAGTTCACGTCAACTGGCGGAGTCACCGTGACATTGCCCGGCGAAGTCGAGCTCTCGGTCTCCGAAGTCTGCACCCGTCTCGGCGTGTCTGCGCGAACCGTGCGGTACTACGAGGAGCTCGGCCTCCTGCCAGGGGTTCGCCGCAAAGCCGGCGCACGCCGCGTGTACGGCGAGGACGAGCTTCAGCGTTTGCGCTTCATCACGCGCCTGAAGGCGCTCGGGCTCTCGCTCGAGGAAGTGCGCGAGCTGAACGCGGTGCACGGTCTCGACGGCTCTACGCGCGCGATGCTCGCGCGCCTCGACGCGCTGCTCGGGCAGCGTCTCGCGGACCTCGATCGCCGCATCGCCGAGCTCGGCGATTTGCGCGATGAAATCAGCAAGTACCGCGACCACGTCGCCGAACGCGTGGAGGCGCACGTCGTGGCGCTCGCCGCGCGCGCCAAGGAGAACGCATGACCGCCGCAGCCAACGTCACGCCTTTGCATCGCACGCCGCAGCGCATCCGTGTCGTCACCGCGGCGGCGCTCTTCGACGGGCACGACGCTGCGATCAACATCATGCGCCGCCTGCTTCAGCAGCAGGGCGCCGAGGTGATCCACCTCGGGCACGACCGCTCGGTGTACGACATCGTCGAGGCGGCGGTGCAGGAGGACGCGCAAGCCGTCGCGATCTCGCCACCCTCGAAGCCATCGCCCAAGCCCTGTTCAAATCGTGGTTCGTGGACTTCGACCCCGTCCGCGCCAAACAGGAAGGCCGCGAACCGGAAGGCATGG
>JANNKN010000042.1:0-2698 GCA_031396315.1 Deltaproteobacteria bacterium | reverse complement strand
GCAGGAGATTCGCAAACGGCTCGGCGACGAGATCGCGATCTCGGTGGAGCGCACCGAGGCAATCCCGCGCGAGCCGAACGGAAAATTCCGCGCCGTGAAGTCGTACCTCGGCAATCTCGCGACTGGGAGGGCGACATGATTCGGGTCGGCCTCGCGCGCACACGCCCGAGTTATCAGGGGATCGCGGCGCCGTTCCATCCGGGCGTCGAGTTCCCTGAGCTTGCTTCGCTGCTCGGCGATCACACCGCCGCGGGCCCGCCGAACTCCGTGTATGCCGCGGTGCGCGCCGCGCTCGCGGCGCTCGGGCTCGACGAGGCGAACGTCGGAAGCGCGCAGTGGAACCCGCTCGGCGCGCTCGTCCGGCGCGGCGGGCGCGTGGTGCTGAAGCCGAACTTCATTCGCCACTGGAATCCGACGCCGGGTGCGACGCCCGAGAGCGTCGTCACCCATGGCAGCGTGATTCGCGCGCTGCTCGACTACGCGACGCTCGCGGTCGGCGCGGACGGCAGCGTCTCCCTCGCCGAGGCGCCCCAACAAGACTGTGACTGGGCGCGCGTGACGCAGCTGGCCGGGCTGCCCGAGATTCAGACGTTCTACGGCGACGCCCTGAGCCGCGACTTCGAGTGGATCGACCTGCGGCGCGAGGCGGTCGCGACCGCAGACGGCGTGATCGTCGAGCGCAAGCCGCTGCGCGGCGATCCGTTCGGCTACCGCAGCGTCGATCTCGGCCGCGCGAGCTTCTTCGAGGGCTCGGGACTCGAGCCGGCGAAGATGCGCGGTGCGGATTACGACCCATCCGCCACGGGCACCCAACACTCCGCCGGCCGCAACGCCTACTTGTTATCCGAGACGGTGCTGCGCGCCGACCTGATCGTGAACCTGCCGAAGCTGAAGACGCACAAAAAGACCGGCGTCACGCTCGCGCTGAAGAACCTCGTCGGCATCAACGGCGACAAGAACTGGCTGCCGCATCACACCGTGGGCACGCACGGCGACGAGTTCCCGGGCGGCGCGTGGGTGGATCGCCTGAGGAGCCGCGCCGTCGACATCGCGCGGAGCTTGCTCGCGCGGAACCGCGCAACGGCGCTCCTGCGCCGCGCGCGCCAACTGGAATGGGCCGTGCGCGGCGACGACTTCATCCGCAGCGGGAACTGGCACGGCAACCGCACCACCTGGCGCATGGTCTGCGACCTCAACCGCGCGCTCTACTACTCCGACGCCATGCGCCTCAGGCTGGACGCGCCGGCGCCGGTGCGCCGCGTGCTCACGGTGCTCGACGGCGTGGTCGCGGGCGAAGGCGCGGGCCCGCTCGCGCCGAACGACCGCCCGCTCGGCGCGATCGTCGCGGGCACGGATCCAGTCGCGGTCGATCTCGCCGCGCTGCGCCTGATGGGCTTCGACTGGCAGCGCGTGCCGAAGGTGCGCGAGTTGCTGAGCGACAAGGGCCCGCGCGTCAGCGCGGTGCGCGAGCCGAGCGACGTGCGCGTGTTCGAGACGAGCGCTGCGCCGATCGCGCCGCGCGAGCGCGCACTCGAAGAGATCGTTTGCGATCGTCCGTTCCAGCCGCACCCCGGCTGGGCCGGCCAGATCGAGGGGTAAATCGCCATGAAGCAGATCGTCCAGAACACGCGCACCGGCGCGCTCGAAATCGTCGAGGTTCCCGCGCCGTCTCCCGCTCCGGGGCAGATCCTCGTCCGGAATCACTTCTCGGTGGTGTCGTCCGGCACCGAAGCGATGTCGCTCGAGTTCGCGCGCATGTCGATGCTCGGCAAGGCGCGCTCGCGGCCGGATCTCACGCGCCAGGTGCTCCGCAAGCTGAAGGAAGAAGGCCCGCTCGCGACCTATCGCACCGTAATGAATCGCCTCGATTCGCCGCAGGCACTCGGGTACTCGTGCGCCGGCATGGTGGAATCCGTGGGCGATGGCGTCTCGCACTTCGCGCCGGGCGACCGCGTCGCGTGCGCCGGCGCAGGCTACGCGAACCACGCCGAGTTCGTGGTGATCCCTGAGAACCTTGCAGCCAAGGTGCCCGAGACCGTCGCCACCGAGCACGCCGCCTTCGCGACGATCGGCGCGATCGCGCTCCAGGGCGTGCGCATCGCGAACCCGACGCTCGGCGAAGTGGCGGTCGTGATCGGCCTCGGCCTGATCGGGCAGATCACCGTGCAGCTACTGCGCGCGAACGGTTGCCGCGTGCTGGGCATCGACCTGATGCCCGAGCGCGTGAAGCAGGCAATGGAGCAAGGCGCCGAGTGGGGCGCTTCGCCGACCACGCTGCCGGCCGGCTGGAAAGACACCGCCACCGGCGGCTACGGCGTCGACTTCGCGCTGGTTACGGCCTCGGCCCAGACGGCCGCGCCGCTCCAACTTGCCGCCGAGCTGTGCCGCCCGCGCGGCCGCGTCGCCGTCGTCGGCGCGATGCCGATGGAGCTCGAGCGGCGACCTTTCTACGAGAAGGAGCTCGAGCTGCGCATGTCGATGTCGTACGGCCCCGGCCGTTACGACAGGGCTTATGAAGAGCACGGCTACGACTACCCGCTGCCGTTCGTGCGCTGGACGGAGAACCGCAACCTGCAAGCGTTCCTGCAGCGCACGAACGGCAGTGGGTAGTCGTAGCCGTGCTCTTCGTAGGCGCGGTCGTAACGGCCGGGGCCGTACGACATCGACATGCGCAGCTCGAGCTCCTTCTCGTAAAAGG
>JANNKN010000368.1:0-3526 GCA_031396315.1 Deltaproteobacteria bacterium | reverse complement strand
CACGGAGACCTCGCGCTGATCAATGCGGATCGCTTCGCGACGCCCGACGCGACGCCGCTCGTGCAGCTCGCGGGCACCAACGCTTGGCCGCTGCGCGAGGGCATGGAGGCGCGCGCGGAAGCGCGCGTGGTCGTCGAGGCGGAGCGCGTGCCGGCGAGCGGGCTCAACGTCACGGCGCGCTTACGCGGCACCCGGCCCGAGCTCGCGCCGCTGGTCGTGATGACGCCGCGCAGCGGCTGGTTCGCGTGCGCGGCCGAGCGCGGCGGCGGCCTCGCCGCATTCTTCGAGATCGCGCGTGCCTTTTACGACGCGCCGCCCGTACGCGACCTCGTGTTCGTGGCGAGCAGCGGACACGAACTCGGGCATCTCGGCCTGCGCGCGTGGCTGGCGTGGCACCGAGCGACTGCCGAGAGCGCCCACGCGTGGCTGCACCTCGGCGCGAACTTCGCCGCTGCGGGCGGGCAGGTGATCGTGCAGCCGTCGAGTGCCGAGTACGCGGAGCTCGCGCGCGCCGCATTCGCCGGCGTCGGCCGCACGCCCGACGCGATCGCGGCTCCGGGCGCCGCTCCGCTCGGCGAGGCGCGGGAGATCGCGACGCGTCCCTATCTGTCGGTCCTCGGCACCAACGCTCTCTTCCATTCGCCCGACGACCGTTGGCCCTATGCGGTGGACCTCCCGAAGACCGTCGAGCTCTGCGAGGCCCTGATCTCGATGGCACGCTCGCTCGCGAGTTGACGCCGGTTTGGGAGCGCATCGACCCAGCCCAAACGTGCCGGCCGACACCGAAAAACATGTTCAAATCTGCCCAGAGTGGTGGTACCGTGCCCGCGCTCAGTGGGGGTAGTTCCGCGTTGGCGGGGCGCTTTGGGAACCACACCCGGCTCGAGGAGAGTCGGGTGGGCTGGGCGAATCCAAACTTGGGGGACTCCGTGGTACGACGAACGTTCAAGCGACTCGCGACGCTGGCCCTGATTGGGACGGTGAGCGCGTCGGCCGGGTACGCACAGGAAGCCGCACCGGCGCCCGCAGCCGCGCCGGCCGAGGCCGCGCCGGGTGGCGTCGAAGAGATCATCGTGACCTCGCGCTTCCGCGAGGAGTCGATCCAAGACGTCCCGCTCGCAGTCCAGCAGTTCGGGCAGGAGGCGATCGAGTCGATCGCCCCGAACACGCTGCGCGACTTCGACGGCCTCGCCCCGAACGTGTTCATCGGCATGAACACCGCCGGCCCCGGCGCCAGCGCCATCTACATCCGCGGCCTTGGCTACGCGGACATCGAGAAGACGCAGACCCCGAACGTCGGCGTCGTAATCGACGGGATCTTCGTGCCCTCGAGCACCGGCCAGCTGATCGACACCTTCGACATCGAGGCGATCGAGATCAACCGCGGACCGCAGGCGATTCTGTGGGGACGCAATACGTCTGGCGGCACGATCGTGGTGCGCCGTGGCCAGCCGAAGCTCGGTGAGTGGGACGCGAAGCTGCTCACGTCCTACGGCAATTACGACGGCGAAGGCGATGGCGGCGCATTCAAAGTGCAGGCCGTTGCGAACATCCCGCTGAACGAGGAGTCGCTAGCATTGCGGCTCGGATACACGTTCAAAGACGAGGACGGCTACTCGAAGAACATCGTGAATGGCGAGAACCGCGGCGCGGTCGACTACAACGCCATCAACGCCAAGCTGCTGTGGCAGGCGACGGAAGAGTTCTCGGTGCTCTTCAACTGGGACTGGATCGAGGATCGGGGAGACATTCCCGCGCAGGACGCGCGTTGGGACGCCAATCCTGCACTCGGGGACAAAGGGAACGATCCGTACATCAACAAGTCGGACCGCCTGCCCAAGGAGCTCGCACCCTACAACGTGAGCATCCTCAGCCTGGAGGCGAACTGGGAGGCGCCGTTCGGCGCGAAGTTCACTTCGATCACCGCGTACTGGGACAGCCACGACCTCGTGTACCAGGACTTCGACGCGGGCTTCAGCAACCCCGCGGATCCGACCCAGAACGATCCGCAGGCCGTGTTTGCGCGCTTGCACACGCGGCGTGAGCAGGAGTTCGACACGTTCTCCCAAGAGCTGCGGATGGTCGGCTCGCTGCTGGACGAGTCGCTGAACTACGTCGGCGGATTCTACTATGCGCGCGACGACCACGATCACCAACAGCGCACCGAGCAGCAGCTTCAGCTGCCCGCCGCGGCGTTCGGTGGAGCCTGCGTCCCGGGCATCCCCGGCTTCAGCGGTCCGATCTCGCCGACGCTGGGCCAGCTGTGCGTGCTGCCCACGACGTTCTCCGCGCAGGAGACGTTCCTGACGAACAAGTCCTGGGCGTTGTTTGCCTCGCTCGAGTACGAGCTGCCTTGGGTCGAGGGCCTCCGCATCAACGGCGGCGTGCGCTGGATCAACGAGGAGAAGCTCTTCGACACCTCGTTCGCCGGTATCACCAACAGCACGTTGGTCGGTTCTGTCTTCGGCCCGCCGCTGCTGAGCCTCTCGGGACAAAAGGGCAGCTGGGACGACGTCGTGTTCGAGGCTGGCGTCAACTACCAGCTCAACGAGGACGTGTTGACGTACTACCGCTTCGCTCAAGGCTTCCGCTCCGGCGGCTTCAGCTTGCGCGGCTCGGACCCCGTCACGTGGTCGCTGCTGTTCGACCCGGAGAACACGGACCAGCACGAAGTGGGCGTGAAGACGACCTGGCTCGATGGCCGGCTCGTCGCCAACTTGGCGGCGTTCTACACGAAGCTCGAGGGTGGCCAGTTCTCGTCGATCATTTCGGGTGTGACTGCAGTCGGCACGACCACGCTGATCCTCAACGGCGGCACCTCGGAGATCTACGGCGTCGAGGCGCAGGCGGGCCTCGAGCTGATCGAAGGCTTGACTGTGGACTTCACGCTCGGCTTCCAGCAGGTCGGCGATAACAAGTCCGTGCTGAACACTCACAACTTGTCGGCTGCGGCCGGCAACACCCAATGCAACCCGGGCGGCTTGGCGCCCCCGGGAACGCTGGACTCCGAGGCGGAGTGCAGCACGCTCACGTTCCGCGACCAGGAAGCCGGGCGTGTGCCGGAGCTCACCTGGAGCATCGGCTCTGGCTACCGCGTGGGCGTTGGCGCCGGCGAGCTCATCCTCGGAGCGCGCTACCGCCACAACGACGACTTCTGGATCATCGCGCCCAGCATTCCGCCGGGCTCGAGCACGCCGTCGAACGCGGCAGTCGAGCAGAAGGGCTACAGCCTGCTCGACGCGAACATCAGCTACGAGTTCCAAGTGCAGGAACGCACGCTCCGCGTCGGCTTCGTGGGCAAGAATCTCACGGACAAGCAGTACAAGGAGCAGGAGCTCCCGCTCGGCCCGGGCGGCTTCCGCACCTGGGGCCCGCCGCGCTATCTCGGAGGCGAGCTCCAGATCGAGCTCTGAGCGCGAGCGGGGCACGACCTAACAGGGGCGGGAGCCTTCACGGGCTCCCGCCTCTCGTCTTTTCGGGAGTCGCTGTTGTTAGAGCCGCCGCGCGCTCGAGAAAGCGGTGATGC